>JBCCOI010000106.1:0-15330 GCA_039025515.1 Planctomycetota bacterium | reverse complement strand
GACCAGCAGGTCCAGAAGCGGACGCATGTCCGATGATGGTGCTTCCGGGTCCATGGTTGCAAAACCAGCCTTCGCCGACGCGAAGACGTAGGCGACCGAGTCGAGTTGCTCTTCGCCGCCCAGATCCGCAAGCAATTCCAATGCTTCGTCGAGCGCCTCGGCAGATCGGGCATCCGGCCGATCAATCTTGTTGATCACGATGATCGGACGCACCCCCGCTGCTAGGGCTTTCTCAAGCACATAACGCGTTTGTGGCATAGGGCCTTCGGCGGCATCGACCAGCACCAGACAGCCATCGGCCATCGTGACAACACGCTCGACTTCGCCGCCGAAATCGGCGTGACCGGGCGTATCGATCAAGTTGATTTTCACACCACGGTAGGGAATCGCGATGTTCTTCGAGAGAATCGTGATGCCGCGTTCCCGCTCCAGATCGTTTGAATCGAGAATTCGCTCTCCTTTCAGTTCAGCATCACGAAACTGCCCACTCTGCCGAAGCAAGCAATCGACAAGCGTTGTCTTCCCGTGGTCGACATGGGCGATGATGACGACATTGCGAAGGTCAGTGCGTCGTTCAGTGAGGGTTTGCTCGGTCACGGTCAAAAGATGCAAAAACGAACGGAAGCGGATGGATTGTCTGGGGGATACACCAAAGATTTGCGGCACAGTCGATCGGGTTTTCATGCACGTCGCTAGGCCAGTCGATAAGCGTCCGCGAAGGCCGCTTTAGATGCCGACACAGGAAGTGATCTCGCCATTACCCGTCTGGCGTTAGTGTTCACCCTTGCGTTGCTGCTCTGCCGTTGCGAGTTCTCGACTGCTATGTAATATTTCCTCGGACAACACTCGTCTGAGAAAGGCCCGCTCCGCCCGCGGGCTTTTGGGGTCCAAATGTTTGTGAAAAAAATCACAAAGTCTTCCGGCGTTTAAGCTTCCCACCTCGGCGCCACGTTCTTCGGTTTAAGTTTCATGATCAAAATCAAAGAAGGCTTGGATTTACCGATCCTCGGCAATCCTGCCCAGCACGTTGAGTCAGGAACGAGGGTCTCGCAAGTCGCTCTCGTCGGCGACGACTACATCGGAATGAAGCCGACGATGCTGGTCGCCGAAGGCGACTCGGTAAAAGTGGGACAGCCCATTTTCGCGGATAAGAAGACGGAGGGTGTCACTTACACGTCTCCAGCAGCCGGCAAAGTGAACGCTGTGATTCGAGGCGCCAAGCGAAAATTTGAAGCCATCGTCATCGATGTTGATGAGTCGGGCGCCGAATCGGATTCGGTCGAATTTGCAGTCACCGACGTTTCATCGACCAATCGAGAATCGGCAGAAGCGTTGCTCCTTGAGAGTGGTCTTTGGACAGCGCTTCGCACCAGACCCTACGGAAAAGTACCCACCCCTGGTAGCGTTCCGAGTTCGATCTTCGTCCAGGCGATTGACACCAATCCGCTGGCAGCTTGCCCGGCAACGGTGATGGGAGATCGCAAGGACCAATTCACTGTCGGATTGTCATTCTTGGCCAAGCTGACCGATGGTGCCGTTCATGTCTGCAAGGCTCCCGACTCCGAAATCCCGGGCGAGTCCGTCAGCGGAGTGGAGGTCACGGAGTTTGACGGCCCCCATCCGGCCGGATTGGTCGGAACACACATTCACGAGCTCGATCCCGTCGGCCCGGGAAAGACGGTTTGGTACATCGGTTACCAAGATGTAATCGCGATCGGCGCCCTCGTTGTGACCGGAAGGCTGGACACGCGGCGTATTGTCTCGCTCGCTGGTCCGGTGATCGAGAAGCCGCGTCTCATTGAAACTCGGTTGGGCGCGAGCATCTCCGAACTGATCGATGGCGAATACGACGCCGAGATCAAGATTCGTCCAGTTTCTGGTTCGGTGCTTTGCGGGAGAACGGCCAACGAGCCACACCACTTCCTGGGTCGTTACCACACGCAAATCTCCGTTTTGGAGGAGGGCGATGAAAGGGAGTTTTTGGGTTGGCAAAAGCCCGGTTTCGACAAATTCAGCACCACGAAGGTCTTTGCTTCGTCGATGTTTCCGACGACTAAGTTTGCGTTCACGACCAGCACCGGTGGGAGCGAGCGTGCCATGGTCCCACTTGGAACCTATGAAAAGGTGATGCCGCTGGACATCTTGCCGACACAGTTGTTGCGGGCACTGATCGTTCGCGACACCGACCAAGCTCAACAGCTGGGTGTCCTCGAACTCGAGGAGGAGGACTTGGCGTTATGCACCTTCGTTTGTCCCGGCAAATATGAGTATGGCTCGCTGCTGCGGGAGAACCTCTCGACGATTGAGCGAGAGGGCTAGGCAACGCTGCCCTGATCACACATTCACTTATCGGACTCAGTTGAAATGAAAGCACTCCGCGCAGGCTTGGACAAAGTCCACCCGCTCTTCGATAGGGGCGGGCCGCTGAAGTTTGCCTACCCGATGTACGAGGCGCTCGACACGTTTCTCTACACGCCGGGAGAGGTCACTCATGGCCAAACCCACGTCAGAGACAATATCGATCTCAAGCGGATGATGATCACCGTCGTCATGGCGCTCGTTCCGGCAACGCTGTTTGGCATGTGGAATGTTGGCTACAAAGCGAATTCCGCGATCCAGCAGGCGGCGGCTGCCGGCGAGAAATACGTCGGCGACTGGCACTACACGATTCACAACGCACTGGGGTTCACCAATGATCCCGGCAGCATTGCGGACTGTTTTGTTCTCGGTGCGATCTTCTTCCTCCCAATCTACGCCGTTTGCATGTTTGTGGGGGGGCACATCGAGCTGGTCTTCAGTGTGCTTCGTGGCCACGAGATCAATGAGGGCTTCCTGGTGACGGGCTTGCTTTTCCCGTTGACATTGCCCGCTTCGATTCCACTCTGGCAAGTCGCTGTCGGCATCGCTTTCGGCGTCGTCGTTGCGAAAGAGGTTTTTGGCGGTACGGGCCGAAACTTCTTGAACGTCGCGTTGACCAGTCGTGCGTTTCTCTACTTCGCTCACGCGGGGCAGATCAGCGGTGACAAGGTCTGGACGGCCGTCGATGGATACAGTGGAGCGACCGCCTTGGGACAAATGGCAGTCGCCACACCGGACCCGACGGGTGAAACAAATGCCGCCCTGACCTCACTTCAATCGGTTAACTATGCAATCGGCCAAGCCGACCCGGTCACCTGGACGGAACCGATCACCTGGATGAGTGCATTCATCGGAACGGTTCAGGGTTGTGTCGGCGAGACGAGCGCTCTGATGTGTCTCATCGGCGCGGCGATCCTGATCGGTGCCGGCATCGGTTCATGGAAGATCATGGCGGGTGTGCTTGGCGGCGTCGCCGGAACGGCTTTGTTTCTTAATGCCGTGAGCACGGGAAGCAATCCGATGATGGAAGTTCCCTTCTACTGGCACTTCGTGATCGGCGGGTTGGCGTTCGGGCTCGTCTTCATGGCGACAGACCCCGTCAGTGCGTCCATGACAGAAAAGGGTAAATGGATTTACGGTGCTTTGATAGGATTTATGACGGTGCTGATTCGTTGCATTAATCCGGCATTCCCCGAAGGGATCATGCTGGCGATTTTGTTCGGCAACGTGTTCGCCCCGTTGATCGATTACTTCGTTGTCTCGGTGAACGTTCGCCGGAGGATGGCCCGCTATGCCGCAGCGTGATTCAATTGGACAGACACTTCTGGTCGCGACCATCCTTTGCGTCTGCTGCTCACTCGTTGTGAGCGTTGCCGCAGTTGGTCTTCGCGGATTCCAAGAGGAAAACAAAGTCCTCGACCGTCAGAAGAACATTCTGGATGCCGCAGGGTTGTCGACGGGCGAATTTGGAATGGCAGCCAGCGAGCTCACTCGTGAGCAGATTGACGAGCTGTACGAGTGGGTTAGCGAAGCACTCGTCGATCTTGAGACGGGCGAATTCGTCACCGACATGGATGTGGCAAAGTACGATGCTCGCGAAGCCGCAGCCAAGACAGAGACGAGCACCGCGATCGAAGGGCCGGAGTACGATCCCGGCGTCAACCGCAGGGAGAAGATCGCTAAGATCTACTTCGTAAAGCGCCCGGGCGAGGAACAATTCGAACAAGTTGTTTTGCCGGTCTACGGGAAGGGACTTTGGTCGACGCTGTACGGCTATCTCGCATTGAAGGCGGACCTCACGACGATCCAGGGGCTGACCTTCTACGAACACCTTGAGACTCCGGGTCTCGGTGGCGAGGTGGACAATCCGGCCTGGAAGGCCCAGTGGGAAAATAAGAAGCTCTTCGATCAAGAGGGCGTCCCGAGTGCTACGGTCGCGAAAGGCTCCGCTCCAAAGGGTAGCGACTACGCGGTTGACGGGCTTTCGGGTGCCACGATCACCTGTCGTGGCGTGACGAATCTTCTTCGCTACTGGGCCAGTGACGACGGATACGGTCCATTCCTCGCTCGACTACGCGATAACAAACAAATCCCAACGGCAGGTTCTTGATCCATGGCCGCAAAAGACTCCACAAAAATCTTGCTCGATCCACTGATCGACAATAATCCGATTGCACTGCAGATTCTTGGTATTTGCAGCGCGTTGGCTGTGACGACCAAGGTGGAAACCTCAATCGTCATGTCGATTGCGGTGATTGCCGTGACCGCCTTCAGCAACTTGGCGGTCAGTGCCATTCGCTCGTACATTCCGAGCAGCATCCGGATCATTGTGCAGATGACCGTGATCGCATCGTTGGTGATTGTGGTTGATCAGGTCTTGAAGGCGTTTCTTTTCGACATCAGTAAGCAACTGTCAGTCTTCGTTGGCCTGATAATTACTAACTGTATCGTGATGGGCCGTGCGGAAGGCTTCGCGATGAAAAATGGACCAGGGGTTAGCTTTCTAGACGGCATCGGCAATGGACTCGGCTACGGGTTGGTACTGCTTTTTGTTGCAGTCTTTCGCGAGCTGATCGGAAGTGGAACGCTGATGGGCTATGTGCTGCTTCCGCTTGATCGCGATGGCGGCTGGTACAATCCGAACAATCTGATGCTACTGCCGCCCAGCGCGTTCTTCCTGATCGGCTTGCTGATCTGGTTAATCCGCGCGGTCAGACCCGAACAAATCGAAGAGTCATAGGGGACGCTGACAATGGAACAGATAATCGAAACCCATTTGAGCATCATGCTCAAAGCCGTCTTCGTCGAGAATCTCGCACTCGCGTTCTTTCTCGGCATGTGCACGTTTCTTGCCGTTAGCAAGAATGTGAAAACGGCGCTTGGCCTGGGCGTTGCAGTGATCGCGATCGAAGCAATTACGGTGCCCGCTAACCAGTTGATCTATTCGTTCTTGTTGAAGAAGGGCGCATTGTCCTGGGTCAATAACTACGTCTCCACGTCAACGATCGACTTTTCGCAGGTGGATCTCACCTTTCTGGGATTCATCAGCTTCATCGGCGTCATCGCGGCGATGGTTCAGATCCTGGAGATGTTCCTCGATCGCTTTTTCCCTTCGCTTTACAACTCGCTTGGAATCTTCCTACCGCTGATTACCGTGAACTGCGCCATCCTGGGTGCTTCGCTCTTTATGCAGGAACGGAACTACACGTTCGGCGAATCGGTGACGTACGGATTCGGTTGCGGTCTCGGCTGGGCACTCGCGATCGCTGCGCTCGCCGGAATCCGCGAGAAGATGAAATACAGTGACGTTCCTCCACCGCTACGCGGTTTGGGTATTACGTTTATTACCGTGGGATTGATGGCTCTCGCTTTCATGTCATTTAGCGGCATTCAGCTCTAGCCTGCCCCCTCCGTCTCACGTGGTCCGAGTCAAACAACTGGTGTGAAATGTTTACGATCTTTCTTGGCATTATGATGTTCACCCTCGTCGTGGTGATGCTCGTCAGCCTGATTCTGGGGGCGAAGAAGCAGCTCGTTGCTTCCGGTCCGGTGAAGATCATGATCAACGAGCAGAAAGAGATCGAAATCCCGGCCGGCGGAAAGCTGCTCGGGGCACTCGCGGACGCCGGGATTTTTGTGTCTAGCGCCTGCGGTGGCGGTGGAACCTGTGCCCAGTGCAAAGTAAAAGTCACTGATGGTGGCGGCGAGATTCTCGCAACTGAACAGGACCACATCAATAAGAAAGAAGCTGCGGAGGGTGAGCGTCTTTCATGTCAGGTCGCTGTCAAACAGGACATGACGGTCGAGGTTCCCGAAGAAGCGTTTGAAACGAAGAAGTGGGAGTGCACGGTTCGCAGCAACCAAAACGTTGCAACCTTCATCAAGGAGTTCGTACTGGAGCTGCCGGAAGGGGAAGACGTGGACTTCAAGGCGGGTGGCTACATCCAGATCGAATGCCCCGAACACGAGATTCATTATAAGGATTTTGTGATCGAGGATGAGTATCACCCGGATTGGGATCAGTACGACATTTGGCGTTTCGTCTCGAAGGTTGACGAGCCTGTCGTCCGGGCCTATTCGATGGCAAATTATCCGGGCGAGAAGGGCATCATCATGCTCAACGTGCGTGTCGCAACACCGCCGCCTCGCTCACCCGAGTTACCACCCGGCAAGATGAGTAGCTACATCTTCTCGCGGAAACCCGGCGACAAAGTGACCATCAGCGGTCCTTACGGCGAGTTCTTCATCAAGGAGTCGAAGGCGGAGATGGTTTACATCGGTGGGGGTGCGGGGATGGCACCGTTGCGAAGTCACATCTTCGAATTGTTCAAGCGTCAGAAAACTGGTCGAAAGGTCAGTTATTGGTACGGCGGTCGAAGTCTCCGAGAGCTCTTCTATATCGAACACTTCCGCGCGATCGAAGAAGAGTTTCCGAACTTTAAATTCAACATCGCACTGTCCGATCCATTGCCGGAAGACAACTGGGATGGCTATCAGGGATTCATTCACCAGGTGTTGCTCGATAACTATCTGAGCAAACACGCAGCACCTGAAGACATCGAGTACTACATTTGCGGCCCGCCGATGATGAATCAGGCTGTTTTCAAGATGCTTGATGACCTCGGGGTCGAGCCTGAAAACATTGCGTTTGATGACTTCGGTGGCTGATCACTCGCACGCGACCGAACCTCATCGGCAGGTAACATGATGAAAATTCAATCAACGCGGCGAGTCTCCATCGTCGCGTTTCTTTTTTGCCTATCGTTCGCTTTTTCGTCGATCCGCGCCGAGGAGACGGTTCGTACCGTACGCGAGTTCCGCGGCCAGACGATGGGCACGACCTACATGGTGAAAGTGGCGGGCCATGATTCCGTCAGCGATGACGAGATCCGTTTCGCGGTCGATGCGGAGCTTCGTCAGGTCAGTGACGAAATGTCGACCTATCTCGATTCGTCGGAAATCAGTCGATTCAACGCGAGCGAGTCGACCGACTGGTTCGCTGTCAGTCCTTCGTTTGCGGAAGTGGTACAGCAAGCACTTGAGATTTCTCAGCTAACAAACGGCGCTTTCGACGTCACCGTTGGCCCGCTGGTGAACGCCTGGAATTTCGGTCCTGAGCGTTCGAAGAGCATTCCTGACGCCGCGGAAGTCGCAAGAATCAAGGCGTCAGTCGGGTTTAAGAACTTAAGCGTGAGGTTGGATCCGCCGGCGCTTCGCAAGTCGATTCCCGACCTTCAAGTCGATCTCTCATCGATCGCAAAAGGTCATGGTGTCGATCGGGTGATTGCCGTACTTGAAGGCTTGTCGGTGATCAATGCATTCGTTGAGATCGGTGGCGAAGTTCGCACGGTTGGCGACAAGCCCGGCGGCGCATGGAAAGTCGGCATTCAGTTGCCAGACGTGGAGCGTGACACGATTCTGGTTGCTCACGCCATGCTGAAGAATGAAAAGGCTGGCAACGCGATGGCCACCTCCGGTGATTATCGGAACTACTACGTGCTGGACGGAAAACGGTACTCACACACGATCGATCCAAGAACGGGAAGCCCCGTTGAACACGAACTCGCCTCCGCGACCGTCATCGCGCCCAATTGCATGCTCGCGGATGCGTGGGCAACCGCCATGTGCGTCGTTGGTCCAGAATCGGCATTGGATCTCGCCAAGGCGAATGGCCTGAGTGTGCTGCTCGCCGAGCGCGATGGAAATCGAGATTTTGAGGTAACGGGAACAGGCGTCTTGCAGGCATATGCGGTCCGAACGGAGAACGTCGACGCAGATCAGGTCGGGACTTGGGCCACATTGATTCCCGTTTTGATTGTGACGTTCGGAATCTTCTGCATCCTGCTGTTCGCCATGGCCATCGGCGTGATCGCGGGCGGTCGTCGTATCAGCGGTTCCTGCGGAGGCATCGCAACGAAGACGAACGAAGATGGCTCGACCAGTTGTGGCCTTTGCAGCAATCCGTCGGATGCTTGCAAAGATCTACGTGACAAGATGCAGCAAAAACCCGTCAGTGGATCAGCCTGAGTTGGTCGCAGAGATTTTCCAAAAGATAAACTCTGATTGCGATCGCGACATAATTGCGGAGAGTGGTTCGTCCAAGTGGTCGGACGTGTGATAGGACAGCAGTAGATCGCCGTCCTCTTTCCCCGTCACCACCATGGTGTGGTACACCACGCCTCCGGAGCGCATCTGTACGACGTCACCAAAACTGAGACGTTCCGAGTCGTCGACAAGGTAGCCACGACCGCTCACTCGGACAAAGTTGTAGAAATTCTGAGCGCCGCCCCACGTGTAGCTGGCCCGAGTGAACCAGGCACCTCCGTACCACCAAACGTCATCTCGCTGCCTTGCCCTGAATTCACGCGGCCCGGTCATCTGCCACCCGCCTGCAAGCATTGCTTGCGAAACAAAGTTCGTGCAATCGTTGTCGAAAGCGTGATACGCGGTGTTGTAGTTCAGCGCGTACTTTCTAGCGTAGGCAGCCGCTTTCCCGTGATCAAATCCCATGGCGTCAACCCATTAATGTCGAACAGCGAAGGTTGGAAAGCGTTGTCGATCCAAACTGAGGATGGTTGCTACCTCGTCGGAAATTTTCCCAATTAAAATATTGGCGGATGCAGTCTGCGATTCTGCAGTACCTGAGAGCGTGCGAAATTTTCGCCGTGACTTGGTGGGCCACGTTTGACATACTCCCACCAGATTTGTGCTTTTTCCCAATCCAGGTCGACGCGGCACCGTGATCCGTAGCGAAGCTCCCGCCCTCGAAATCGCCGAACTTCGCAAGTCTTACGGGTCCCACGAAGCACTTTGCGGAGTGGAATTCAGTTTGCGCGACGGGGAGCGTCTGGCTTTCCTCGGCCCCAATGGCGCTGGCAAGACATCACTCATTCGGGTGTTGGCGGGACGTACACGGATGGATCAAGGTTCGATCCAGGTTTTTGGGCGTCCGATCGATTCCGGCGAGGCTCGGCGGGCATTCGGCTTGGTACCACAGGATCTGGCACTCTACGGGGATCTAACGACCCGAGAGAACCTATTGGCATTCGGGCGGTTCCACGGATTGACCGGACGCCGGCTTCGAAAACGCGTCAGCTGGGCGCTTGAGTGGACGGGATTGGCGGACCGCGCAAATGATCTGGTGGCCGGATTCTCCGGCGGTATGAAGCGTCGTGTCAATCTTGCCTGCGGGGTCCTGCATCGGCCACGCATTATCTTGCTTGACGAACCGACGGTTGGCGTCGATCCGCAAAGTCGACATCGCATCTTCACCATGTTGGATGAGCTCAACGAACAAGGCGCATCGATCCTGCTAACAACGCACCACCTCGACGAAGCGGAAGAGCGAAGCGACCGCATTGTGATACTCGATCAAGGTCGTGTGATCGCGGATGGAACCATCGATCAACTGGTAGCCCAAACCGTTGGCACGTCACGGATGATTCGGGTACGTGTGGACCGACCGCTTAAGTCACCCGTTCCCATCCCTGCGTTTGCCCCCGGGGCGACGTCCCTTTCGGTGGGTAGTGCCGGACATGATCAGTTCGAAACACGTCTGGAGGATGTCACGTCACATCTGGGTCAGCTCTTGCGGGCTGTTCATGAAAGTGGATATCGGGTGTCGGACATGGAAGTGCACGCGCCGTCCCTGCATCACGTGTTTTTGCACCTGACCGGAAATGCGTTAAGGGATTGACGACTCGATGGTTTGGACAGTCATACAAGTTAGCCTCCGGCGACTCTCGCATAACCGCGTTGAGCTGTTGTTGACCTTTGTTGTTCCCATCGCGTTCTTCAGCGTCTTCGCGTTGATCTTCGGGAAGGGCATCGGTAGCGGGTCCACGCCCAAAGTACGCGTGGTCATGGTCGACACCATCGACTCGGAAGAAACTCAAGCGATCGCGACGGAGCTTCGCGAGAATGCTGGACTGCGGTGGATGGACGACGTCGACGACCAATCATTGTCGACCGAGGAAGCGGCGGAACGAGTTCGCAGTGGGACGGTGACGATCGGGATTGTTCTGAAACAAAACACATCGGGCGATTTGGAAGCTGAATTGCTTGCGGATGCATCCGACCAGGTCGCCGGTCAAGTCGTCTCGGCGTTGGTGGGTCGCGAGCTGGTTCTGTCGCGCGTGCGAAGTGCATCCAAGCCAAACCAAAACGTCGGCACTGACGACCAGATTCTCCTGCGACGACCCGATCTTGATACCGAGCCATCGACGATCAATTCTGTTGCAGACATAGCGCCTCCGACCGACTCGATGAATGCGACAAGTGCGGGTGAAGCAATGGACGCCGTATCGGTGACCGATGTCATGGGCGCCGGAAAGACCAATCCGGTCGTCAGCATGTACGCCGCAGGCATCGCCGTGATGTTTCTTTTGTTCGGGGCAACCGGTGGCGGCGGGGTCTTGTTGGAAGAACGCGAGAATACGACGCTCGACCGACTGCTCTCGACGCAACTGACGATGGATCAACTGCTTCTTGGAAAGTGGTTTTATCTATCGGGCTTGGGCTTCGTGCAGGTTTGCGTGATGTTTCTTTGGGGTCAGTTCGTTTTCGGCGTCGACTTGTTGGGGCACGTGGACGGCTTCATCATGATGACCATCGTCACCAGCGGTGCTGCGGCCGCCTTCGGGCTCTTTCTAGCGACGCTTTGCAAGACGAGGGGCCAGCTCAACGGGCTTTCGGTAATCTTGATATTGACCATGAGCGCACTCGGAGGCTCGATGGTTCCTCGCTATGTGATGAGTGATCGCATGCGCGAGATGGGACTTTGGACGTTCAACGCTTGGGCGCTGGATGGATACAACAAGGTCTTCTGGCGTGACCTACCGGTGGAGGCTCTGGGCCCTCAGCTGGCGGTCCTGATGGTCGCCGGCTTGGGCTTCCTTTTGACGGCAAGGATCTTGGCAATCCGCTGGGAGTCCGATTAGGACTAGCACATTCAAGAGTTGACGCTGCACTGGCGCCACTCCGCAACCACACCATGATTCTCAACCGAGACGGCCGATGAACGCCTCCGACCGCGACCCAAAGTCTCTCCGGTCACATCGATGGTTCGGGCCAGACGATATGCGATCGTTTGGTCATCGCTCCCGTCTGAAAGGCATGGGCTTTGACGACGTCGATTATCAAGACCGGCCGGTCATCGCGATCTTGAACACGTGGAGCGAAATGAACACGTGCCATTCGCACTTTCGCGATCGTGCAAACGAAGTGCGGAGAGGCATCCTTCAAGCCGGCGGGTTTCCCGTTGAAATCCCGGTCATGTCGCTCGGCGAAATGATGATGAAGCCGACGACGATGCTCTATCGCAATCTGCTGGCCATGGAAGCGGAAGAAGTGCTCCGGTGCCATCCGATTGACGCTGCCGTCTTGATGGGAGGATGCGACAAAACGGTCCCTGCACTCTTGATGGGAGCTATCAGTGCTGACATCCCGTCAGTCTTTTTGCCTGCCGGACCGATGCTGAAGGCAAGATGGAAAACTGAAACGCTGGGAAGCGGCAGTGACGTTTGGAAATACTGGGACGAACGTGTTGCCGGCAACCTCTGTGACCACGAATGGAAAGGCATTGAGAACTGTATTGCGAGGTCGGCCGGGACTTGCATGACGATGGGAACCGCCAGCACGATGGCTTGCGTCACCGAAGCGATGGGGATGTCTCTACCCGGTGCCGCTTGCACTCCGGCGGTCGTTGCCGAACATGCGCGGCTGGCGACACGCACGGGACGTCGTGCCGTTGAGATTGCTTGGGAGCAGCTCAAACCGTCTCACTTCCTGACAAGGTCATCGGTCATCAATGGCGTGAGAACTTCGCTGGCCATCGGAGGCAGCACGAATGCGATTGTTCATTTGATCGCGATTGCCGGACGTTTGGGCGTTGATCTTTCATTGGATGACTTTGATGCGCTCTCCAGAGACACGCCCGTGCTGGGTGATTTGAGACCGGCAGGGCGTTTCCTGATGGAAGACTTCTATCATGCCGGTGGCCTCTCGGCCTTGCTATTGAGAATGAAAGACCTGCTAGACACCGACTGCAGAACGATCAACGGACTGTCGCTCGGTGAACAAATTGCCGATGCCGAAGTCGTGGATGGAGACGTGATTCGCTCTCGAGACAATCCGGTGTCGAGTGTCGGCGGCACATGTGTGCTGCGAGGAAACTTGGCCCCGTCGGGTTGCGTTATCAAATCCGTTGCCGCCGATCCAAACTTGCTGCATCATCGCGGCCCGGCCGTTGTGTTCGACAACTATCCTGAACTGAAAGCAAAACTCAATGCATCTGAAACAAAGATCACCGCGGACAGCGTCATGGTCTTGCGCAACGCTGGGCCGCTCGGCGCGCCGGGATTTCCGGAATGGGGCATGCTGCCGCTGCCAAAGAGACTCCTGCAGGAAGGTGTGCGTGATGTGGTTCGAATCAGCGATGCAAGAATGAGTGGAACGAGCTACGGAACTTGTGTGCTGCATTTGGCACCCGAAAGCGCAGCGGGAGGACCACTCTCATTGGTGGAGACCGGTGACGAAATCGAAATCGATGTCGAGAACCGTTCCATTCATTGGCACGTCGACGAGGAAGAGATCGAACGTCGTCGAAGAAAGAAACGCCAGCCGGCAACAAAACCGGCTCGAGGATACGCCCGCCTGTATGCCGAGCATGTGACCCAAGCCGATCGCGGCTGCGATTTCGACTTCCTGGAAGGTCGCTCACCAGGACACGAACCCGGAATCCACTAAATCAATTGGTCCGCCGGCTAATCCAAAGACCCGATGTGGTTAACATCACCACCCCAGCTGCCGTGAGTTCCCGACACGTCCGTCAAATGTCTGTGAAAAATTTGGGCTCGGGTCGGAAGGGATTGGACGGAGGATGAGCTCGAGAACCACTTTTTGAGCGGCAGGAAATGAGCCGGCAAAGAGTTTCCTGAGAAAATTTGCTGAAAACCAATTTTTGTGCGGCGGGTTTCCAAAGTGGTCGCAACACCCTCTTTGGACTCAGCTCTTTCGCTCAACCTTTGGTGTTTTGTCATGTTTCTCAGGAAAGGACTCGTGATTCCGGTCGTTGCCTTCACCGGACTCATCGCTTTTGTCGGTTTCGAATTCGCGCGTGCACAGTTTCCCGGCCAAGGGGACCAGCGAGAAATTTTGAAAGAGTTTGATGCCGACCAAAGCGGATGGCTGGATCAAACAGAACGTAAAGCAGCCCGCGAATCGATGCAGGAACAAAACGCCGGCTTCTTTAGCGGTCGAGGTCCCGGTGGACCGGGAGGCAGGGGTCCGGGTGGCGGTGGCCCGGGAGGCGGACGCGGTCGTGGAGGACCTGGCGGAGGAGGACCTGGAAGGGGTGCAGCCGCGGAGGCAACTCCCGGTCCAAAGATTGCGAAGTCATCGGTTGAGCCGGCACAGGGTGATCTTTACGACCCCTCCGTGCTGCGAACCGTGTTTATCGATTTTGAAAATGAAGACTGGGAAAAAGAACTCGAAGACTTCCACAACACCGATGTGGATGTCCCGGCAACGCTCACGGTCGATGGAAAAGAGTACCCGAATTGTGGAATTCGGTTCCGCGGCGCGTCATCCTACGGACATGTTCCTTCCGGATTCAAGCGATCCTTCAACGTTTCAGTCGACATGGTCGACGAGGACCAAAGGCTACTCGGATACAAGACACTGAATCTGCTGAACGCCAACGGCGACGACACTTTGATGAGTACGGTTCTCTATTCTCAAATCGCTCGTCAGTACATGCCGGCTCCAAAAGCCAACTTTGTTCGCTTGGTGATCAATGACGAATACTGGGGCGTCTACACCAACGTGCAACAGTTCAACAAACAGTTTCTGTCGGAGAATTATGGAACCACCAAGGGCGCACGTTGGAAAGTAAACGGATCTCCTCGCGGCGGCGGCGGCTTGGACTATCGCGGAGACGATCCGTCCTACTACGGCCATCCCTACGAACAGAAGTCGGGCGGGAAGAAATCACTTGGGAAGTTGATTGAGTTCTGCCGAATCCTCGACGAAACACCCACTGATCAGTTGCCCGATGCGTTGGAAGCTATCTGTGACGTCGATGAACTGCTTTGGTTTCTAACGCTCGATGTCGGTCTGATGAATTCGGACGGCTACTGGGTTCGAGCGAGTGACTACAGCATCTACTTGGACGAAGAAGATAAGTTTCACTTCATCCCGCATGACATGAATGAGGCGTTCCGACCCTCACGTGGAGGACCCGGTGGTGGTCGCGGCGGACCGGGCGGTGGTCGCGGCGGACCGGGCGGTGGAGGCCCCGGATTCGGTGGTGGCTTCGGCGGAGGACCTGGCGTCGGCGGAGGACCTGGCTTCGGAGGACCAGGTGGCGGTGGACCTGGCTTTGGCGGACCCGATGGCGGCGGCCGCGGTTTCGGCGGTGGACCCGATGGCGGTCGCGGCTTTGGTGGACCCGATCGTGGCCGTGGTCTCGGAGGAGAACGCGACACCAGAAGACCAGAGGGTGATCGTGATTTCGGCGAACGATCAGATGACCGTGGTGGTCGCAGCGATCGTGGCGGACGCGGCGATGAACGTGGCGGGCGAGAGGGTCAGGGACGCGGAACGGATCGTGGCGGTCCGAGAGGCCCTGGTGGTGGCGGTTTTGGTGGTGGCGATTCAACCTCGTCAATTGCGGGGCTCGATCCATTTGTTTCGATGACGGATCGCGATAAGCCACTGCGCAGCAAATTACTCGCCGTGCCGAAATACCGAGAGCAGTATCTGCAGAACCTCAAGACGCTTGCCCAGAACTCGCTTAACTGGACGAAACTCGGGCCCGTCATCGAAGCTCATGCGAAATTGATCGACGAATCGGTCAAGTCCGAGACTCGTAGCATGACGTCCTACCAAGCTTTCTCATCTTCGGTCGCGACCCAACAGGCGAACGCGGAAACTGCCAACCCGTTCGGTCGTTCTCGAGTTTCATTGAAGGCG
>JBCCOI010000105.1:0-15501 GCA_039025515.1 Planctomycetota bacterium | reverse complement strand
TGGCATGCTGCAGATGACGCTCGGACTCGATCCACTCGATCAAGCGATGGTGGTTTCCGAACTGCCTCCGAGCGAGATGATCGGACCAGGAAACTTGCCGAAGATCAATGTTCTCGAGGAAGGCGAGTTGGAAAAGATCTTCGAGAAGATTCAGCAAGAAAACGAATGAGACTGCTTAGGGGGCGATTGCTCGTGGAAACTGATTGCGAAACGGCGTAGGCAGAATGCCTGCTCGGGTTCCGCTTTTCGCTTTGCCGAAACCCTGCGCGGGTTCCGCTACTTGCGGGAATTGTTCTCTGCTTCCGCGGTAAGCAATGCGTCAATTAAGTCGCCGATCTGTTCGACCGAGAGTTGCTCCGCCCGCGCTGTTTCATCGTACCCCAGCGTCCCCAAGACCTCGTCGACAATAGACTTGTCGAGTCGACCTTTCATCGCACTGACGGCATTGCTCCGTAAGAACTTTCGGCGATGGAAGAATAACGCACGAACGAGCGTGTGAAATGCCTTTAAGTCCCCGAGTGCGGCGCGTCGTCGATGATCGACATCCAGTCGGATGATCGCAGAGTCGACTTTGGGGCGTGGCCAAAACACCTTTGGCGAAAGCACTCGAACCGTTTCCACGCGACACATCGACTGAATCCAAATGCTCAATGCACCGTAGTCTTTGTTTCCGGGCGACGCGGCAATTCTGTCGGCAAGCTCTTTCTGAATCGTCACAACCATTCGGTCCGGCGTCGGCGTCTCGTGCAACAGATTCGAAATGATCGGGGTCGCCACGTTGTAGGGAAGGTTTGCAACCAAGCAGAATCTTGCCTCATCTCCGATCCGCTGCATGGCATCACGGATGGGCTCCATCAAATCGTCCCGCAACGAATTCTTGTTTCGTAACGCGTCACCTTGGATCAATTTGACGTTCGTGCGCCCTTCCAGTTCTTCGCTCGCCAGTTCATAGAGATTCTGATCAATCTCCACAGAAAGCACGGCACCCGCCGCGTCTGATAACCGAGTCGTGAGTGAACCCACACCGGTACCGACTTCTAAAACCACATCCGTCTTCTGAAGGTCACCCGACGATGCAATCAGATCGACCAAGTTCAGGTCGATCAAGAAGTTTTGGCCATACTTTGAAACCGGTCGTAAGCCTGCTTCATTGAGACGCTTGGACAGATAAGATGCGGTTTGACGCGGTGCATTCAAGACGATCGTTCAGTCAGTTGAATTGGGAAGAAGTTGGCGAAGCGATTCCTCCGGCAGAAGTCCCAAGGAACGCTGAACGTATTTGGCAAGCAGGTCCGTTTCCAGATTCACCGCATCGCCGGTCTTACGAATACCCAATGTCGTCGCGGAAAGCGTGTGCGGAATCAGCGCAACGGAAAACGATTCTTCATCGCAGTCGACCACGGTCAATGAGACGCCGTCGATCGCGATGCTACCCTTTGCGACCACCTGCGATGCGTATTTGGCCGGAATTTGAAATCGCAAGTTCGCCCAGCCCGAATCGTCTTCGCGTCCGATCAACGTGCCGACGGTATCGATGTGACCGCTGACGTAGTGCCCCCCCATTCGAGCGCCAACTGCAAGCGACCGTTCCAAATTGACCGAGTCGCCTTGGCTGAGAAGACCCAAATTCGTCCGCGAAAGCGTTTCCTCTCCGGCTTCAAAGTCCACCACATCGGATTCGATCGCGACAATCGTGAGGCAGCATCCGTTGATTGAAATACTGTCACCGATCGCAGCGCCATCGCTGACCAGTTCGGACTCGATACAAAGGCGCTTTCCCGGCGGTTCATCCAAGATTCGGACGAGCTTTCCGGTGGTCTCCACCAATCCTGTGAACATTCAATCGTCGACTAAGGCGTGAATTTCGTCAAAAGACTACGGCGGGTAGTCACTTTCACTGGCATTGGACAGAATGCCGCCGGTTAGGACAAGCGACAGACCTGACCGAACCAATCTCGCAATTCACTTCCCCCTCCCCTTTCACACTGCTCCAAACTCACGAGGTCCCTCCATGACGTTGATCGAAGCGATTCACGCACGCCAGATTCTGGACAGCCGCGGCAACCCAACGATCGAATGCGAGGTCCTTCTCGAGGATGGTGCCCACGGCCGAGCCGCCGTACCGTCGGGTGCGAGCACCGGCGCGCACGAAGCCTGGGAGCTTCGTGACGGGGATAAGTCTGTCTTCATGGGAAAGGGCGTCACAAAAGCAGTCGACAACGTCAACGAAAAGATCGCACAGCATCTGCAAGGAATGGATGCTCTCGATCAAGCCGAAATCGACGGAGCGATGCTGGAGCTTGATGGCTCAGACAACAAGAGCAACTTGGGGGCGAACGCGATTTTGGGCGTTTCACTAGCAACCGCCCACGCCGCAGCAGCATCAACCGGACAACCGCTCTTCCGTTATCTGGGCGGCGTCGGTGCACGACTGCTACCTGCCCCAATGATGAACATCATCAACGGCGGCGAGCATGCCGACAACAGCGTCGACATTCAAGAATTCATGGTGATGCCGCTCGGTTTTGAACGATTCAGCGACGCACTTCGTTGCGGTACAGAAATCTTCCACAACCTGAAGAAAGTTCTGAGTGGCAAAGGTTACAACACGGCTGTGGGCGACGAAGGCGGGTTCGCCCCCGACCTCAAGAGCAACCAGGAGGCACTCGATGTGATCATGCAGGCAATCGATCAAGCCGGGTACAAAGCGGGCGAGCAGGTCTGGATCGCACTCGATGCCGCGTCGACCGAGTTTTACGATCGCGACAACAAGAAGTACAAAATCGACGGTAAGGAGCTTTCCGGGGACGAGATGGTTGACTTCCTAGCGAGCTGGTGCAGCAACTATCCGATTTGCAGCATCGAGGATGGCTGTGATGAAGACGACTGGGACACCTGGAAGAAACTGACCGAGAAGGTCGGCGATCGGGTCCAGTTGGTGGGCGATGACTTGTTCGTCACCAACGTCACACGGCTTCAGAAAGGCATCGATGAAGGCATCGCAAACAGCATCCTGATCAAAGTCAATCAGATCGGTTCATTGACTGAAACGATCGACGCGATCCAGTTGGCGGGGCGGCACGGCTACACGGCAGTCACCAGTCACCGCAGTGGTGAGACCGAAGACAGCACGATCGCCGACTTGGCCGTTGCCCTTTCCACGGGCCAAATCAAAACCGGCTCGGCCAGCCGCAGTGATCGCATGGCCAAGTATAACCAACTCATTCGTATCGAAGAGATGCTGGGAGATGCGGCGCTCTACGGCGGACCAGACTTCGCCGCGAAGCTCAAGTAGATCCACCGGAGACCATTCGGTTTCAGTGCCGTTTCACCGCCGGCGACCACCCCGTGGTCGCTACCCATCCATCGTCGGCGACCACTCCGTGGTCGCTACGCACCTCGGACGATCTGGGCGACGACAGCCGGTTCATCAATAGACGTCTCGGACATATCGGTGTTCTTGAGACATCTTTGAAATGTAGGCAGCTGCCTCAGATTCCTGCATTCCGCCCTGTTCGGACACGATTTCTTTGAGTGCACGATCGACGTCGAGCGCCATTCGGCTCGCGTCACCGCAAACATAGAAATGAGCACCGTCGTCCAGCCAGGACCAAAGTTCGCTGGCATGTTCTCGCATGCGATCTTGGACATAGACTTTCCGACTTCCATCGCGACTGAACGCGGTATCAAGTCGATTCAGAACGCCTCGCTCCGCGTAGTCTCTGAGTTCTGACTCGTAAAGAAAGTCCGTTGCTTCGTGCTGATCGCCGAAGAACAGCCAATTTTTACCGCGTGCATCGATCGCGTCTCGCTCTTGCAAGAATGCAAGGAACGGAGCGATTCCCGTTCCCGGGCCGACCATGATCATCGGAACATTTGGATCTGCGGGAACGGTGAAGCCCCCGTGATTGGGTTGGACAAACACTTTGACCGTCCCATCGGAACCCAAACGATCGGCCAGCATCGTGCTCGCGACGCCTTTGCGAACGCGCCCTTCGCGTTCGTAAACGACTTTGCCAACTGTCAAATGGACCTCCGTGCCCACCTTCTTTTGACTGCTTGCAATCGAATAGAGCCTGGGATTGAGCGGAGAAAGCGTCTCGGTAAACTCCGTCGCGCTGATCGCGAGTTCGCCGGCCAATTCTAGGACATCGAGTACATCAAAACCTTCCGGCGTTCCCTCGTCCAGCATCATCTGCAGTGTTTCCTTTTTCGCTTCATCCGTGATGCGACTCAAGATAAGCTCCAACAACTCATCGCTCGGATCCCTTAAGCAGTAGTCCTCGCTCAGTACCTGATCCAGAGATTTGGGGCCACCCGAGGTCTCGACCAAGAGCTTTGCGTTCGCTCCTATGGCACGAACGATCTTGGAGGCAAGCTCACCACAATTGGTCGGATAGATGCCCAACGCGTCACCAACGTCATACTGAATCCCAGAGTCCGCGAGATCGATCGCGACATGACGAGTGTCTTTTGCGGAACCTTCCAAATTGAGTGGTTTCGACTCGATCAGCTTCGCTTCGTACGGTTTTTTTCGGGAGAAGCCGATCGGAGTTGTGTCCGCTGATTGGGTTCCGTTCGTTGAAGCACCATTTGCAGTTCCATTCGTAATCCCTGACTCTGATGACTCCTTCATCAGTTTCTTGATCATCTTGGAGGTTTCTTTTCCACCCGGACTGCAGAGCGTCAAATTGGTCTCTTCACCACTCGCGATGGCTTCACTGTATGACTGGCAAAGATAGCCGCACGAACCACAATCGAGCTGTGCCATCGCTGCCATCAAACGCCTAGGAAGCGTACGTCCCTCGGCCAGTTCCATTCGATCAATAATGGGCAGAGCTGCATCGTGCCAGGGGAAGTCTTCCTCTTCTTCAGCCGCCTCTTCCTCCATAGCACCGGGAAGTGAATCGGCTGAGATTCCTGCCGCACCCATGACCGCGGACGCATCGCCACCGGGCTGCAAGCCCATCATGCCGGCAAAAAAACCGTTCAGCCAAGCGCGCTGCTCTTCGTTAAACGGCGCCGTCTCAGGGATAAAGCTTGTTGACATCAGTTCGGACGTGAAATTCGAGAAGATGATTCGATGAAGGACTAACCGGCAAGACTTGGCTGCGACGCGGCTAGCGAACGCAGTTGTTCGTCCGACATCCGTGTCGTGAACTCAATAAACGACTCCGCTCCCTCACGTTGTTCCAGATAGCCGCCAATGATGGAGCTGAGGAGAGCCGCGAGGTCTTCGAATGCAACCGACTCAAATATGAGTCGCGCGATGCCTTGGCGATCTCCCCAGCCGCCGCCCAAGTGAACGTGATACCCGTCGACCATGTCATCGCCACGTTCGACTTTGCAACCGAGCAAGCCGATATCACCGATGTAGTGCTGTGCGCAGCTGTGGTGACATCCGGTCAAATGAATATTGATGGGTTTATCCAGATCGAACTGCTCCTGAAGTGTCTCCGCCAACTCCATGGCATGAGTCTTGGTTTCGGCCGCCGCAAACTTACAGCCGCCGCTCCCCGTACAAGCGACGAGTCCGGCTCGAAAACTGCTCGCGTCATAACCGAGCCCGATGTCGGTGAGCGCTGACATCACCGATTCGATATCCGAGTCGTTGATGTTTGAAATGATCAAGTTTTGCCAAACCGTCAGTCGGATCTCTCCGTTACCGAATTTTTCAGCAATGTCGGCGAGCGATCTGGCCTGATCGCTGGTGACCCGACCGACAGGCAAGACGACGCCGACGTATTGCTTTCCCGGTTGTTTTTGCGGGTGAAACCCAATGTGCGCGAGCCGGTCTTCCGCCGTGGACTTGGTGAGCTTGCTCTCGTCGAGCCGCGGGAGTGAATAGCCGAGTTGCTCTTCGACTGCTTCAACAAAACGATCAAAGCCCCAATCGTCGAGCACGTATTTGAGTCTCGCTTTCTTACGATCCGTTCGGTCACCCGATTTGACGAAGACGCGGACGATCGCGCCCGCGACTTCGACACACTGAGACGGTCGCAGTAAAACACCGGTCGGCCGCGCGAAGTCTTTGTGCCCGGTGATGCCACCCAGAGTCAATTGAAAGTAAACGCCGGCGGGGAACTCAGCGGTCGCATCGGCGTCACTCACCGAGACGGCGTGGAAACCAATGTCGTTGGTGTCGTCGAGGGCGGAGATCGTGCCTCCGCCATCAAAAGCGATATTGAACTTCCGAGGCAGCCCGTACATCTCTCGCGAATTGATGATGTAATGATTCATCCGCTTGGCGAGCGGAATTGTCTCGATCAGTTCCGACACATCGATACCCGACAGAGGACTGGCGGTACAGTTGCGGATGTTGTCTCCACCGGAACCAAGGTTGACGATGTCGAGTTCACGAAGTCCGTAGAGAATGTTCATCGCCTGATCCGCGGGAATCTCGCGATACTGCAGGTTGGCCCTCGTGGTCACGTCCAGGAATCCACCTGCACTTTGGTCCGCCAAGTCTGCGAGTCCGCGAAATTGCCAGCCTCTCAGGATTCCGCCCGGCAGTCTCATGCGACACATGTAGCTGTTCTGAGCCGGCGCGACGTAAAACAAGCCATGAAACTTCTGCAAGAACACGTCGGTTCCTTTCGGAAACTCTCCCGCATCTGAACGGGCCTGCATTTCATCCCACATGTCCAGTGGGTTCTTATCTTGCTTTGCTTGCTCCTCTTTGCAGAGCGTCTTGCCGGAATCGACGGTTTCTTTTTGGGCCAACAGCGCGATGCGTTCGGGCCCCACCGGAATTGCCGGATCGGACTCCGCGCCAACAATTGAGATACTCTGGCCGGTCGACGGACCACCGCTATTGCTCACCACGGGCAAACCGCTGACAGCCCTCGCAACGTCGGACCCGAACGCGAAGCCCGATAAGAACTGCTTCTGTGCTTCGCTAAATCCGTTGGTGTCTTCGTTCTCTTTGCTCATGGAACTTACGCTCAGAGTTTCTCAACATGAACCGCGCAGTCCTTGTAGCTGGGCTGCCGCGAGTGGGGGTCAAAATGGGCGAGGGTGAGTTGGTTGGTGACGTCGTAGTGCATCGGAATAAAGACCTGTCCGACTTGGACCGTGGGGGTCACCATCGCGGTGACTTCGATCTCTCCACGTCGCGACGAAACGCGTACACGTTGTCCGTTTACGAGGCCGATCGATGCCGCGTCTTCGGGGTGAATCTCGACGTACGGCATCAGCGGATACAGCTTTCGCAGCACACTACTCTTCGCTGTTCTCGTTTGTGTGTGCCACTGACTCACCGTTCCTCGGCCCGTTAGTAAGAGCCAAGGGTAAGCCTCGTCGGGCGGTTCAGGCATCGGCGAAACTTCATCAACGATCAGTCTTGCGCGACCGTCTTCGTGAAAGAACTTGCCGTCAGCGAACAACCGCCTCTGCTGTGGGATCCTGTCCGTTTTGTCGGCATCGGAACGAGTCCACGGCCACTGGATGCCGCCACATTGATCGATCTGCCGATAGTCTTCGATCCCGGTGATGTCTGCCGGCCGGCCTTCGCTTGCCTTTTGCATGATCCGAAACACCGCCTCGGGGCTTGTCCAATCGGCGAACAAATCTCCGACGCCCCAATAAGCAGCGATGGCCCGAAAGATCTGAAAGTCCGCAAGTGCTTCGCCCGGTGCTCTGCGTACCTTTTTGAGCAGGCCGTAGCGCCTTTCACTGTTGATAAACGTTCCCTGCTTCTCTCCCCAGCCGGCCGCGGGAAGCACAAGATCTGCGACCGAAGCCGTCTCGGTGCTTTCATACATGTCTTGGACAACCAAGAAGTCCAGCTTGCCCAGCAATTCTTTCAAGTCACCTTGGTGAATCCAGCTATGAGCGGGATTGGTCGCGATGATCCACAAACCCTTAATTTCACCACGTCTGACTCCTTCGATAATCCGGTCATAAGACCAGCTACTCTCGGATGGAATGCGTTCGACGTCAATTCCCAGTATGCCCGCGACTCTACTGCGGTCGGCCTCGGACTCGAAACGGTGATGTCCGAAAAGATTGGTGGTGTTACTCCAAAGTCGCGAACCCATTGCATTGCATTGACCGGTGATGCTGTTCGCACCGGTGCCGGGTTTACCAATGTTTCCAGTGATCAACGCGATGTTGATCATGGCTTGGGCCGTACGCGTTCCTTCATAACTCTGATTGACGCCCATTGTCCACCACAGCGACGCCGCCTCGGCTTTCCCGATCGATTCGGCAGCACGTTTGATTTGATCTGCCGACAAACCGCTGATTGGAGCAACGCTTTCGGGCGAGAATGACCGCACGTGATCGCGTAGCTGCTCGAAGCCGTTTGTATGGTCTCGGATGAACTCGTGATCCAGCAGGTCACACTCGATCAAGTGATGGGTCATCGCATAGAGGACGGCCAGATCATTCTTTGGCCGCAGCTGCAGGTGCTGCGTCGACGCCATCGCTGTTTCCGTGCGCCGTGGATCCAGAACGATGATTTCCGGTGAAAGCTGGTTTCGAAGCACACGCTCCCACATGATCGGATGGCCGATGCACGGATTTGCGCCTACGAAAACAAGACAGTCACTCTTTTCGAAATCATCGTACGTGTACGGCGGCGCGTCGAAGCCGAAAGACTCCTTGTACGCCGTCACGGCAGTCGCCATGCACTGACGTGTATTTCCATCACCGTGCAGCAGTCCCATGCCGAACTTTGCCAGTGTCCCCAAGAAGGCCATCTCCTCTGACGGGATTTGACCCGTACTCAAAAACGCGATGGATTCGTTTCCGTGTTGAGCTTGGATTGCCTTGAAGCGTTTAGTGAATTCGACTAGCGCCGTATCCCAATCCACTCTTTGGCGATGGCCCGCAGAGTCACGAAGCAATGGATATTGAGCGCGATCGTCCGACTCCAGCACTTCGAGAGCTTCCCAACCCTTAGGACAAGCCATCCCCAAGTTCACGGGATAAGAAGTCTCCGGAGTGAGCCCAACGGCTTCGAAGTCCCTGACGTGCAAACGGAGTCCACAACCGGTGCTGCAATAGCCACACGTTGCCACGGTCGTTTGATCGGCGGCCAAGCTCTCGTGCGTCATACCCAGCCCGTGCTCACCGGGGTTGAGCAAGAGTTCACGCGTCATCTTGCCCGTGCGAGCCTGAAGAAGCTGCGGCAACTCACGTTTCGGGCGATCATTGTCGCCGTCTGGGTCTGTCAGTGATTTCGTGGATGCGATGCTCATCAAATTCCGCTCACAGAGTCCCCGGCATACGATCGAACACGACGCTTTTGAAATACAGCAACCGCTCCAGATACTCACCGCCGATCCAGAAAAGTGAAGATGACGCGGCAAAGGCAGCGGCAGTCACCGAAGAGAAGGGGCAAGCAATCGCGGCCATCGCCGCCAGAACGATGGCGGGAAAAAACAAAACCGCACGAGTTCGCGTCATTGCGGCCAGGGGCCCAAAGACCAAACGCACGCTGCGTTGGTCGTAGGGATCTTCCTTGCTCGCGGATTCCGAAAGATAGACGTTATTTTCCAGTTTCCACTTCCACAACATGGCGACGATCGAGATTAAGCAGAGCGCCGCCGTCGTGGTACGAAATCCAAAGGCCGCGTAGATGGCCGCTACAACGATCGGACCACTGGTCACGGTCGTTGCGAAGAATCTTGGCAGCGTGCGTTCTGATCGCCAAAGCTTGCGTTTTGTCGCAATGTAAATCATCGAACTGCAATACAACCCGGCAAGTCCGACCGGTATGGAGAGCCCCATCAAGACTCTTCCGGCCCACGACGGAATCAGCTCCGTAGGGATCACGTTCTGAATCGCGCCCGGAATCCAATCCCAAACCAAAGGAAGTGCGAGAAGTCCAATCCCAAGTGACAGGACCCCCATGAACTTTCCAAGCACAACGGCTTCTCGGCTTAGCCAACTGGTTCTCAAGCCCAAAAAGACGCGCCATGCACGGAGTGGTTGTCCGAGATGTAGTGGTGCAATCCCCAGACCGGCGTTGGCGACCATGAAAGCCGTCGCGGCAATCGCTAGGGGCAGAAGGCTGGCTTCGGCGAGTTCAACGAATCCCAGTTGATTCGCTCCGAGCAGCGTCAGCCAAGCCGCACTGTCGGCGATCAGGATGCCAACGGCCACCTGTGTCATGACGAGCATCAATGCGAGTGGCCAATGGCTTTCCGCTACCTCATCAACGTTAACATCCTGCGGCAAAGTGTTTGCCGGATCGATTGTTCGAGTGCTAACGTAGGATGTCGTCGGCGCGGTGATGGTCGATCGAGGTGCTGATGGCACCAAGACCGAATCGGGTGACGGAACTTCTCCGACCGACGTGACCACAATCTTGATGGCTTCGTTGGGGCACGACTGAACGCAGGCGGGTGCCTCTCCGACACTCAACCGCTGATGACACATGTCACACTTGCGAACAATCCCCAAACGCTTGCTGTACTGCGGCACTTCGTAAGGGCACATCATCGTGCAATACTTGCACCCGATGCATTGGTCATCCAAGTGCCGAACGATGCCGGACACGGGATCTTTGTCGTACGCCTTTACCGGACAACCATTCAAGCATCCCGGATCTTCGCAGTGATGGCATGCCGTCGTGACGTGCTGGATCGCCGACGGAGACTCATCATCGACCTGTCCAATGACCAGCGTGCCAACTTTGCGCCAGGATTCGTCCTCTTCTAATCCATTCAGTGTGTGGCAAGCGACAACGCAGGCCTTGCAGCCGCTGCAAGCATCCAGATCGACTTCAAAGGCGAGCTGCTGATCTGGGCCTGGCGGGCTGGCCGGCAGTAGGCTTCGGTAATACTTTTCCTGCGCCGGGGCAGTCTCTTCATCGAGGTCATCGTGCCAACGACTGAATGATTCAACGGCCGAAAGCTGTTGTTGCTCATCCAGCAGAGAACCGAGAAACTCGGGCTGTCGATTGACGACGGGGAGCGTTGTAGCCATTGCTTGGCGACTCCCTAAATCAACAACGAAAGGACTTGGGTGAGATTCTCTCCATTGAAGAGCGGAATCGAAATCGCTTTGGAGTACGACGCAGATTCGGATTGTCGCCCCATCGCTATCGCATTCGGGGCTGTCGTGATGATTGGGCGCTGACTTGCAACGACTTGTCCCGGAAGCGAGTTCGCGTCGAAAAGTGACATTCCGACTTCAAGAGTGACACCATCGGCCTGCCGCTGATAGGCGGCAGCTTTCAATGTGTAGCTCTCGCTGCCTATTTCCCAAACTTCGTAGCCACGCGCCATGGGCGCCGCATCCGAACTGATGAGCACAACGGATGCGAGAAAATCATCGCTTCCGACCGGGATTCCTATCGCGAGCTGGAGCGACTCGGCGGATGCACCGGCGGCCCGCAAGAAACCAGGGTGAGAAGGCAGGTTATCGTGGATGATGAACGAATGGTCTCGCCAAACCTGTCCCGGCAATCCGGATCCGCGTTCGAATCTTACGAAGGAACTTACATTCTGAAACCTTTCCAAAGGACCGAAAAATCCCTTCGTCATATTCAGTTCGTCATACGCGCCGATCGGCTGCCAGACCTCCATCACGCCGATCCTTTGTTCTGAATCGGGGCCGATCAAGCAAACAATCGAGTCGACTGAGTTCTGGCGATAGATGGGAATAGCGATCGCGACCGAGGCGCCGTCTTCCGAATCAACACGGATGATGGAGGGCAGTCCGGTCTCGCATGCTTCTTGTGAGACGCGATCTGCAAGCACATGATCGGTCGAAAGAGGCCGTCCGCCTTCAACGCCCACAACGCACATGTCGGTGAGAAAACTTGTTTCAGAAAGAGAAGATGGGGACATAGGTTCTTGCCGTGGGGTTCGGGAAGCGGCAAAACGAAAAGGGATCGTTGGGGGGCTTAGACGTTTATGAAGCGGTCGCAGTGGCCTCCTCCTTCGGCCGACGTTTTTCTTCCAACTTCTTTGCGTCGGCTTTCATTTTCTTGTGGTCTTGTTCTTCAAGGAACTGAATCATGTCACCCCGAAGATCGTAGTAGTCGGCGTGATCGAGCACTTCGGCACGAACTCTTGGACGCTCGAACGGCATCTCAAAAACCTTGCCGACACGTGCCCGCGGTCCGTTGGTCATCATCACGACCTTGTCGCTCATGAAGAGCGCCTCGTCGACGTCGTGCGTGATCATCAACGTCGTCACTTTGTCGCGAATGAGGATCTCCAAAAGGATCTCTTGAAGCTCCATCCGGGTCAGCGAATCAAGCATGCCGAACGGCTCGTCGAGCAAAAGCATCTTTGGTTTGAGTGCGAACGCCCGTGCGATCCCGACCCGCTGCTGCATTCCCTGGCTGAGCGCGGCGGCACGCGTGTGCAAACTATTGCCCAGTCCGACGAGCGTCAGGTAGTACGCTGCAATGTCGTGGCGTTGGGCTTTCGTTCCGTGAGGATAGACTTGGTTCACGCCGAGCAAGACGTTTTCGATCGCGGTCATCCAAGGCATCAAGCATGGCGATTGGAAGACGACTCCGCGGTCCGGCCCGGGACCGTAGATTTCATGGTTCGCAACAACGACGCCGCCATGCGTGATCGGATTCAAGCCCGCGACCATCGTAAGAACGGTGCTCTTGCCACAGCCCGAGTGACCGAGCAGGCAAACGTACTCACCCTTGGCCATGTTCAGGTTGAAGTCTTCGACAATGACAGCGGGCCCGTTGGGTGTGTCATACGTCTTTCCCAGCTTGTACATTTCGACGTAGCCGGCCATCGATTCTCAGCCTATTCCGGATGGATCATTGAAGGGGTCACGTGACATCGAACCGCCAGGTCCTCGCGTCACAGAAATGGTCTTTTGTGCGCGGAGTTAAACCGGCGAATTCAAAATCGCGCGACGTGGAGGAGCAAGGTCGCGCGGTTCCAAATCTGGCAGCTCGATGGGCGCCATTTCTGACGCGTTGGCTTGATCTTCACGGGTCTTTTGGCGCACGGCGACGAGATAATTGGTGACCGCGTTTCGAAGCCCTTTGAAAGTGGGATTGTGATTCAGTTCGGTCTTGTTTCGAGGTCGATCGAGTTCAACGGTGAACGCCGGGCCCAACGAAGCATTTGGACCTGGATTGAGTGGCACGATACGGTCCGCCAACAAGATCGCTTCGTCGACGTCGTTTGTGATCAACAAACAGGTTTGTCGCTCCTCTTCCCAAATCCGCAAAATCTCTTCCTGAAGGACGGCGCGAGTCAGTGCGTCGAGTGCCGATAGCGGTTCGTCGAGGAGCAGCACCTTCGGCTTCATCGCAAGCGTCCGGGCCAGCGAAACTCGCTGCCGCATTCCGCCCGACAGCTCGTGTGGTCTCCGGTGGACGGCATGAGTGAGCCCCACCATTTCGATAAATTTATCAACATGCTCTCGGCGCTGGGCTTTGCTCCAGCTCGAGAACACCTGATCGACCGAAAGCGAGATGTTACCCCGTACAGTCAGCCATGGAAGCAATGAATAGTTTTGGAAGACCATGCCTCGCTCTTGGCTTGGGCTGTCGATGGTCTTACCTTCCATCGTGATTTCGCCGCTGTCGGGAGTTTCTAAGCCGGCCAACAGCTTCGTCAGCGTCGTTTTGCCGCTGCCAGAAAAGCCGACGACCGCCAGAAATTCGCCGGGGCGAAGATTGAGGTTGATATTCTGAAGCACTTCATTGCGCGTGACACCGCTGCCGTATCCCTTACAGACGTTTCTCATCGAAATGAGTGGCTTCGGCGGTGTCCGCCCTGCAACTACTTTAGGGCGGGGCCGATCGAGAACAGCGATGCTCATATTTTGGTTCCTCTTTCGCTACGCGGCCTGTGGGTTTCCAAAACTGACCATGTTCCGCAAGCAGATCATGATGCGGTCAAGGAGCAATCCAATCAGCCCAATGATGATCACGCTGAATACGATCCGTGCATAAGTCTGACTGCTGCCATTCTGGTATTCATCCCACACAAACTTGCCGAGCCCGGGATTGTTGGCCAGCATGTCGGCGGCGATCAGCACCATCCATCCGACCCCCAAACTGATCCGCAACCCAGCAAACATGAGCGGCAAACTGGCTGGCAGGATGATCTTGAACAACTGCTGACGCCAAGAGAGCTTCAACACCTTTGCGACATTCATGTAATCCTTATCTACACTTGCAACGCCCAGTGTCGTATTGACCAACGTCGGCCAGAGCGAACAGAGCGAAACGGTGACAGCCGAGATTAGAAATGCCTTTTCGGGAAGATAGGAGTTGTTCTCGATGCCCGAATAGGCCCAGACAATCACGAGGAATGCGAGAGGCAACCAAGCAAGCGGGCTGACGGGCTTAAACACCTGTATGAACGGATTGAGTGCGGCGTTGAACCAGGGGCTCATTCCACAAAGCACACCAATTGGAACGGCGATGAGAGTCGCAACGGCAAACCCGACGAACACTGTGCTGAGACTCGTCAGGATTTGATCGACAAAAGTGGGTGCGCTGCTCGGCTTGAAGTTGGCAGCGTTTACGGCTTGCTTCTTCAAGATCAATGCATTCGCTAGCAGCGTCTCTTTTTTGTCGCCACTTGACTTCGCCGCGAGTCGCTCGGTTGCCTTTGCCTTCGCCATCAACTGAATGGCCTCGACCTTTTTCTCGGCCTTCTTTGCACGATCCTTTGCTTTCTGTTCGTAGTGCATTCCGAACAGCTCTTTTCCTGCAGTCCAAGTTTCGCCCGGACTAGGAAGCTTGACGCTGTCGGTGACGATCACTCGTGAAGCACCCTCCCACAGCCCTAAGAAAAGAATGACGGTAAGGATCGGTAGGACAACGTACTGTGCGATTCCCTTGAGCTGCTCTTTGACATCTTCACCTGCCGCAAGCCGCACAAAAGGTTCGAGCACCGGAAGGCCAGCCACGTTGCAAAATTTTAGAGCATTGCCTCGCCAGTTCATCGGTTGTTCATTCGTTGGTAAGTGGGTCAAGATCGATTAGACGATAGATCCACGGCCGGGCCGGACGAACGGCACCGGACCGATCGACCGGCCCTGACGGCCGCTTCCCGAACACGCGGGCGGCGAGGCGGACGCCGCCGCATGAACGTCACTCAGCGAGGCACTCTCGGCCTCCGCGCTTACTTTGAAGCCATCTCGTCGGGATCCTTGTTCCCGATCTCGAAGCTGTTGATGTAGCGAATGGGATCCTTCGCGTCGTATTTCCGACCATCGATGAAATCGGTTGTGGGCGGACGATAGCCGTCGTAGTCGGGTGACGGAAAGTCATTTGGATCAGCCTTTCCTTCCGAAACGAGCATTTCCGCCGCCTTGCGATAGATGGCAGGCTGATAGCACTGCTCGGCGATCTCCTTGTACCAACTGGCAGGTTTCGACTCGTCGATCTGACCCCAGCGACGCATCTGCGTCAGGAACCAAATGCAGTCGCTGTAATGAGGAAAACTAGCGTCGTATTTGAAGAAGACGTTGAAGTCTGGCATCGGTCGCACGTCCGACTTTTGAAAGACAAACGTGCCAGTCATACTGCGTTTGATTACGTCAGCCTCGGCG
>JBCCOI010000104.1:0-15627 GCA_039025515.1 Planctomycetota bacterium | reverse complement strand
GCGGTATCCTTCAAACGCTTGCCGTCGGCAAACGCTTGCCGATCCAATTTCAATGTCGCTCTTAGTATTTGGTCACCGCAATCCGGACACGGATGCGATTTGTTCCGCGATCGCGTACGCCGATTTCCTCCGCCGCACGACGCGTCCTGACGCCGTGGCGGTCAGCTGTGGACCCGTCAATCAGCGGACCGAGTACGCGTTGCGGGTTGCGGGGCTACCGGCACCGCGGATCGTCATGGATGTGCGGCCGGTTCTCGAGGATGTCTGTCAAACCAACGTCGAATTGGCGAAATGCGACGAGGTTTTCTTCGAAGTCTACCGCCGCATGGACGACCATGGGTTGCGATGCATCCCTGTGCTCGACTGCGACGGAAAGCTTACCGGACTGGTCAACTTACTGGACCTATTGGAATTGATGCTCAACGATGGCGTCGAACCGGTCAAGGCGCGTTCCGTCCACACGAACCTTCGGAAAATCGTCTCCGTCATCGAGGGCTCGTTTCAACATGAGATCCATCCCGATCGGAACGAAAATCTGATCGTGAGCGTTGGTGCAATGAGCGCCGGCGGTTTCATGGAGCACATCAAGCAGTTTCCAGCCGAGAGTCTGATCGTTGTGAGCGGTGACCGCCCGACGATTCAGCTGCCCGCCCTCGAGCTTGGTGTGCGTGCACTAGTCGTGACGGGAGGCTATGAGCTTTCCGATGGGCTGATGCACCTTGCGGAAGCGAAAGGGATCGCCGTCTTGCGAAGCCCCTTCGATACGGCGACCACAACGATGCGAATCAAGGCCGCCGCATTAATCACGGACATTGTTGATAGAGAGTTCATGTCTCTTCCGGCTCGGATGCCCATCAACGATGCACGACAAGAGATCTTCCGCTCTCCACAAGCTATCTTTCCCGTTTTGGAAGATGGTGAGATGGTGGGTGTGCTCAGCAAAAGCGATCTCGTCGACCCTCCGATGCCCGAGTTGGTTTTGGTCGACCACAACGAATTGGCTCAAGCCGTGCCTGGTGCCGAGGACGCTAGGATCGTTGAAGTTCTAGACCATCACCGTTTGGGAGGATCTTTGAAGTCGACGGAGCCGATCCGGTTGACGATGGAGCCCGTCGGTTCGACGTGCACGATGGTTGCGAAGCTGTTTCGAGCAGCTCAGTTGTCACCGGAGCCCGGAATCGCGCTCTGCATGGCTTCGGGCATGATTAGTGATACGCTTCATTTGCGGTCGCCCACGACCACGCAAACCGACCGCGAACTCCTGGATTGGCTTCAGCAGTTCTGCGAAGTTCCGCTGGAGAAGTTTGCCGATGACTTCTTTCAGATCGGTTCTGCACTTCGCACCTGTACGCCGCAAGAGGTGGTTCGCGAAGACTGCAAACACTTCGAGGAATCAGGGCGCAAGTTTTCCATTTCGCAGATCGAAGAAATCGGTTTCGATCTCTTCTGGCAGCGAAAAGAAGAGATGTTTAGCGCATTGGAGTCGATGGCAACGACGCAAAATCTCGAGTTCAGTGCGTTACTGGTGACCGATATCGTCAGCAACGGCAGCCTCCTGCTGCTCAGCCGTGAGCCGCAGGGTTGGGAAGATATCAATTACCCGGAGCTGGAAGACCGGCTTTATAAGTTGGATGGCGTCGTGAGCCGCAAGAAGCAGCTGTTGCCATTGATCAGTAACCTGATGGAAACCGCCGGATAGCACCGGTCTGGTCTTCCCGAATACTGTTGTCCTATCGGGAGCTGCCTTGCGGTTTTGGCTCGTCAACGTCTCCGTTTGGCTTTCCGTCGCATGCTGGTTTGCGGGTGCGACGATCTATTTGATTGTTCGCAAGCGAGCATCGATTGCGTCGATCACATGGGCTGTCGGCGTCTTGCTGATGGTCATGCACACCGCAGCGAGCTACGGATACGAGCATGACTGGAGCCACCAAGCGGCGCTTCGTTTCACGGGTGACGAATCGGAGTCGGTCACCGGGGTTCGTGCCGAGTGGGGGCTCTACGCGAACTTTCTATTCATCTTTGTGTGGTTCTGTCTCGCCTACGTTTGGCGAAAATCGCCGCTGCACGTTACGTCGATGCGGTTGATGATGTGCGTTTACTTGGGCTTGATCGTGTTCTTTGCCACGATCGTTTTTGAAAACGGATGGATTCGATTCGCTTCCATTGCAGGGTTCCTCACGCTCGTGTGTGCAGGAGTTTGGCGAAAGAAACGCCTCACCGACTTAGGATCGTGGAACCAATCGGGTAACTACTGAGGCGCAGAGAGCTTCTTTGCGTTTGGTGGGATCCATCCTGATGCATCCCTTTCGCGTTTGATCCTCCACGCTTCCTTGGCTTGTTCCTCGTGAAGCTGTGTCCGATGGGTGAGCGGCCAGTTGGGATCGTTTCGGTGGGCCTGGGCAAAGATCTCTTTCGCGCGGACGACCAAGTCACCGCGAGATTCGGAGAGATTGTTTTTTTCGCCCGCGTCCTTCGCGAGGTCGTAGATCTCTATCGGGCGGTCGTGACCATTTCGAACGGCTTTCCAATCATCGAACCGAGCTGCTTGGATGGGACGATTGCCGACGTGAAGTTCGAAATAGAAGTAATCGCGTACCGGAGCCGGCCCGCCTTGAAGATAGGAGACCAGCGACTTGCCGTCCGTTTCGTATCCTGAGGGTGTCTCCGCACCGGCGAGTTCGACAAACGTAGGCATCAAGTCCCAGAACGCCCACGGCGCATGATCGACGCGACCTGCCGGAACGGTTCCGGGTTGCCATGCGATTGCCGCCTGCCGGAGGGCGCCCTCATACATCTGCCGTTTGAATCCCCGCAGACCGTTCGCGGCCTGTTGGAACTTCTTTCCGATCTCCGTTTTCTCACCAAACGATGACCCGTTGTCGCCCGAGAAAACGACCAGAGTCTTTCGTTCCACTCCCTTTTTTCGAAGCGTCTCGAGTAGTTCACCGACATCCGAATCAACGCGACTGACCTGCGCCGCATACGCTTTCTGCAGCGGAGTCCAGGGTTTGTCTTTGTAGATTCCGAGATCATTGATCTCATGTCGTCCGTGCGGCAACGTGATCGCGTAGAACAGAAAGAATGGCTCTTCCGATTCCTCTTCCACCCATTCGATCACTGCGTCTTGGATCAAGTCCTGCGCGTAGGTTTCTCCCGCATCGCGTCCGTTGTTTCCGGGCAATTCCACCGCCACATCATTGTCAAACAGGTATGTCGGGAAATAGGAATGCGCATGACGTTGGCAGTTGTAGCCAAAGAATCGATCAATTCCCTGCCGTAGCGGGTCTCCCGTCGTGCCAAAGAAACCCATTCCCCATTTCCCAAACGTTCCCGTCCGATAGCCGGCTGACTTCGCAACCTCCGCAATCGTGACGGTACTGGCGGGAAGCGGCAGTTGGCCTTCGGGAGGAACTTCATAGTTCCCGCGAATCGGGCAGTGACCGCAATGAAGACCCGTGAAGAATGAGGATCGGCTGGGTGCACAGACAGAGGTACCGCAGTAAGCCTGTGTGTAGCGTGTGCCCTCAGCCGCCATGCGATCCAAATGTGGCGTCTGAATCAACGTCTGACCGTAGCATCCAAGATCGCCCTGCGCGATGTCATCGCTCAAAATGAAAATGAAGTTCGGGCGATCGTCCGCGCTTCCTTTCGGCAAGCAAACCGAAGCAACCATCAAGAACACGGAAGTTACGGAGATACACCGCGCGAACTGATTGAAGGATAGCGTTTTCATGTCGGGTGCAGAGAGGCGGCGTGACGCAAAGTCGGAATGGCTTTATGAGTCGGAATGAGTTCAAGTCGTAGTTACAAGTCCTAGTCCCACTAGGGCGACACCGATTCCAAACTGTACGACCAACGAAATCGCCCAGCAAGCCAACGCAATCAAGATCGCTTCCCCGATCGTTTTCTCGAAGACGACAATCACACCGACAAGCCAAACGGCAATCGAGATGAAGACGCCGATCCCCGGTACCAATCCGCACAGGCTGGTTGCGAGTACGATTCCCGCACACTTGAGTACCGTGTCGCGATTGAGTACTTCGTTCCCGATCAAGAGCATCGCGGCAGAAAGTACTGCTGTTCCGATGACAAAACTGATGACCAGGACGATGAGTGCGACGATCATTTGAGAAACTCTTTGAGCTGAGCGGATTTGATGATTTCGATACGTGTCTCCTCGTCATGCTAATCGATCGAATCAGCCGCCACAGCGGGGGTCACGACGGGCTCACGCAACTGCAACCTCGAAAACGCCACGGCCGCTGCCAACTACAGGCTGCCTTTCCGCAGGCCATCATGACCTGCCTTTGCCACTCCGATAACCCTCAGGGGGGCCTCTCCGAAGCCACAACGAATCTGTAGCCAGAACATCTGTAGCCGGCTTCTCCGAGGCCGGAAAAAACCTGTGCCGGCCTCTGTGAGGCCAAGCAGGTGGAAACTTGATTAAACCGCTGACACAATTGAATCGTGACGCGATTCAGTTTTTGCAAGTTCTTGAACTGATACTACGCGTGCGCGGCCATCGATTCGTCGACGTGATCGAAGTAGCCCTTTCGCTTGATGACGTCGGCGACTGAATCGGGAACCATCGTCTCCCAGCTGCGATCTCCATCTTTGATGCGGCGAAGGACATCGCGGGAACGGATGCTGAGGCAAGGCGTATCAAAATTGTCGAGATCTTGAATGCAGCCACGATCGCAAAGGTAGCCGAAGAGCTGTTTCAGTGAGGACTCGATTGGTAGCGTGGCACTGGTGATCAGCTCGCCAGAGGCGGGATCGAGCATCGGATAAACGAATATCTTTAGATCCTTCTTGAACATTCTCCCGAACGACTCGAGGATGCCCCCTTCCAATCCGGTGTAGTACTGCTCATCGAATAGGTCGGCCAAGCTGCCCGCTCCCATCGTCACGGCGATGCTCTCTTGTGTGAGACCCGACAAGTAGGAGGAAAGGCGGAAGTACCGCGAGTAGTCCGAGATCAAAACGGGCATGCCGCATGTCGCCATCACATCGGCACGAGCTAAGAAGTCGGTCAGGTTGATTTCTCCCTGCGACTTCAAGTTGTTCATCGTCAGCTCCATCACTTGAACAACTTCTTTACCCGCCACGTTTGGAAGTTTAGAAAACTTCTCGTGCGCGCAGCGAAGCATATCGAGATTCACGTTACAGACGGGTCGGAAAGAACCTCGTTCCACCAGAATGGGCTTTCGGTAGAAGACTTCCGATGGTTGCAAGACTTCTCCACTCGCCGCAAACATGGCCGCACCGGAAAGCCCCAGTTCGACAAGACGTAGGCTCATGAGGCGGTTGTCGACCTGACGAAAAGCGATCCCGCTGAATTCGATCATGTCGATTTCGATCCGAGCGGTTGAGAGCCCGTCGAGTAGGGATGCAACCAAACGTTCGGGCTCATGGTTCATATAGAGGGCGCCATGAACCAAGTTGACGCCGACGATTCCGAGCGCTTCCTGTTGTGCGGCGGCATCATCATCCAGCATCCGCACGTGCAAGATGATCTGGCTGTCCTGGTCTTGGGGATGGGCTTGAAACTTGATGCCCATCCAACCGTGACAATTGTTGGTGCCGTGGTAGTTGCGTGCAGAGACGGTGTCCGCGAACGTGAAAAACGCTGTCGTGTCCCCGCGATGGTCACTGAGGCGATCGAGATTCAGCTTTTGTTCGTACTCCAGCATCGCTTCGAGTCTTTCTCGGCAGACATATCGCGAAGCGCGGCCGTAAATGGCGTCGCTGACTTTCATGTCGTAAGCAGAGATGCTCTTCGCAATCGTTCCTGCGGCGGCGCCGACGCGAAAGAACCAGCGAACCACCTCTTGCCCCGCCCCGATCTCCGCAAACGTTCCGTATCGCCGTGCATCCAGATTGACCTGGAGAGCTTTCTGTTGAGTTGAGACGGCTTCCGAATCGGTTTTTCTATTTCCTGCTCGTACCATGCGGATCATTCCCACGGGGTCTTTTTTTGGATCGATGCCCGGGGCATCACACCCCGGGACGCTGTCACCATGGGATGCCAAATCGCTACGTTCAAATCCGTTGTGAAAACGGGTAGAGAAAACGCCGTGGTTGGGGGGAAACCGACGCCAAACATCGAAAACTGGTGTGGTGATCCACGAAGCTAAATCCAGCCGCGCTCGCGATACCATTCGGCAATTTCAGTCAGCCGATCGGCCAATGGCAAAGCGACGGGGTCGCCGAACGCGGCCTGAAATTTTCCGCTGTCGCACGCCCAAGAACCCGCAGATGCCTCGCGACCTTTGTCGAAATTCAAAATATGCGGTCGCCCGTGGATTCGCGAAACTGCTTCGTTGACCGACGCGACCGCCCAGATTCCGGCGAGGGGAAAACGAAGTTTCCATACCCGCCTGCGGCCAAGTGTTGACGCGATGAGTTCACCCAGCCGGTCGTATCTGACCGGGGTGGGGTCTGCCACGAAGTAAACGCCTTCGCCCTCCGTTTCACCGAGACGCTCTCCCTGCTCCGCAATCCGCAAGACCGCGTTGCAAAGGTCATCCGAATGAACGAGAGAAACCTCTTGGCTTTGAAACCCGGGAATCAGATGGATGCCGAACTTGGCGATCGAACGAAAGAGCTCAAAGCCATCGCGATCACCGGGGCCAAGAACGATCGGGGGGCGAACGATCGAGATCGGAACGTGTTGGCAATAGCGAAGCAACTGCTCCTCACCCTCCCGCTTGCTCCTTCCATAGTTTGATACCGGAGATGGTTTCTCCGCTTCCGTTCTCGGTTTGCCGCGAACACTTGGGCCGGCAGCCGCAAGCGATGAAACGTGCACTAGCGTCGGTGGAGAGTCCTGGGCCGCGCATGCTTTTGCTATTCGATCCGGCCCGATGACGTTTGCAGACCGAAAACCCCGCTTGCCGAGAGCCTTGGTCGTGCCGGCGAAGTTGATGACGTAATCGCAGTTGCTTACCGCGTGCCGTAGAGCATGTTCATCCGACAGATCACCGACGACGATTTCGACGTCGAATGAATCTATGTCGTCACGATTTGAAGTCGCCCGAACAAGGCATCGAATCGTCTCCGGCTGACTGTCTGAGGGCATCGACCTCAGCAGCCTCACCATTCGACGTCCGATAAAACCCGTTGAGCCGGTGATCAGCACGCGTCGCATCAAGGTGGATCGTTTACGGAGCTATTTTCCGGGTTCGTAGACCAATTGGATTTTCGTGTCCGGAAGCGTCTCCTGCAGCTTCTCCACTCCCGCGGCGGTGACGGCGGTGCGAGTCACGATCAGTTTTTCGAGTTGACCGAGTCCGGCAAGATCGGGCATCCCTCGATCGGTGACCTTCGTGCTGCCGAGATGCAAGAATTTCAGGTTCGCCAGCTTTCCGATGAACGGTAACGCCTCGTCTCCAACCATCGTCTTGTCGACGTTGAGCCAAGCCAACGAGTTGAAGTCTGCGGAGTCCCAAGAACGGTTATCCAAGGATGTGTTGTAGAGATTCAGCTTGGTCAGCGATTTGAACGTCGAGAGCTTGGATAGCGAATCGGAGTCAACATTCTGGCAATCGCTGATATCCAGCTCGGAAAGTTGATCAAGCGAACTCCACGATTCAATCGCCTGTGACGTCAAAGCGTTCGAAGAAAGCCGGAGTTTCTTGAGTGCCCGAAATTTACCGACCACCGAAGCCGATTCGTCGGTTATCCCCGTGGCCGCGGCATACAATTCGACCATCTTTTCTAGCTGTGCGAGCTTCGAGAAACCATCGTCGCCGATCGTGATGAAGTCGATCGCCAACACTTTGAGCGAGCTCAATTGACCAATGGCATCGACACCTGATTGGGATAGCTCGCTTCCGGTGTCTCGACCGGACAGTCGAAGCGAACGCAGACGGCCAAGCCTCTGAAGCGACAAAAGACGGTCGTCGTTTACGCGGCAAGCTCGAAGATCGAGATGCTCCAGCGAGTCTAGTTTTCCGATCATTTCGAAGTCGGTGTCAGCGAGTTCCATCGACCTGCCCAACCGAAGACGTTTGAGCGAACCGAGTCCACTCAATCGTTCAATCGCCCCCGCGGTTTGGGAACGAGTCATCAATTCATCGCGGAAGGACACGCCGGTGATGACTTCCTTCTCCCGCGAAAATTCTGCAAAGGCTTCAAGGTCGAATGCCGGTTCGCTTGCAATACTCTCCGTGACAGCAGGTGCCGTCGTTTCTTTGGAAGAATCACACCCGGAAAGCGCGGGGAAGATGAGGCCGATGCATATCGTCAAGGAAGCAGCGCGAGCATAAGTGCGGCGATTCAAGGTGAGTCCCTCTCCAGCATTCAAAGTAAGTGGCGTTCTTACGCGGTTTGCTTTTAGCCACATTGTTTCTCGCAGTTCTGCGGTCGACAATACTGCAACGCTCTGGGATTCGCTTCTTTCCACCTTCGTGCCGCAAACGACATGGAAATCTGTTTTCGGTTCACGGCAGACTGCCCCACGGAGCAGCCTCTGCATGACGAGCTTGAGGCACAGCTCGCCGTCTTTGCCGCTGCAACCGAAGCACGACGGGGCGAGGTCGTTGTGAGTCCGACGGGTTATAGCAGTCGCTTCTCCGTTGACTGCAGCGACGAAGCATCGATTTCTTCGCTACTAAGCTCGCCGGAACTGCTCGGCGTGCTGTCGCAGTTCGCGCGGGCGGCAGAGGCGAATGGGTTTGCCTGGCACATCAGTCATGACCACGATGATGATGTGGGAACCCTCGCAACCGTTGAAGACGTTGCTTCGACGATTGAGCAGATGACGATGGCCTGCGAGATTGCTCGTTTGATGACGGAAGAGCCGATCGATTCGGCCGACGAAGAACTTTCCGCAACATCGCCCACGATGCCGGGCGATTCGGAGAATGAATGGTCGAGTCTACTTGGTTCGCCCGAAACGTTTGTTCGCTTTCCAGACTGGGATGAAGTGGACGACGAATCGCTCGGCGAGTGACGCAGGAATCAATGGCGTCAGATTATGATCTTCGGTTGGTGCTCCGCGTCGGAACGCTCGAGCGTTTGATCCGTGCGTCTCGCCTTGATCCTTACGTACGGCGGCACGAACGTAGCTCGATCGGCGAAACTGTCGATCGTTGCTTGCGGTTTGGCGTGCAGGGGTTCGCTCAAGTCTTCAATCACAAATCCGGATTGGCACATCGAACCGATTAGCTCTTGCCAGCGATGGATAAACTCCATCGCGCCGCGTTCGCGAAGACGCGACGTCGCGGTGCTCTGCGTTTCTGGTGGCGGAACGGGATGCTGGTGGTAGTAGCTGTGCCGTAAAGAGTACGAACCCGATTCTCGTGCGTAGCTCGCTTGCAAGTTGATCGGTTGCTTATGCTGACTGATGTACAGTCCGCCCGGACGGATCACGCGCGCGACTTCGTTGTAAACAGGTCGAACCGCCGGAACATAGCAGGTGCTGACGGGGTGAATGACCAGGTCAAATTCCGCGTGACCTAACCCCGAAAGGTCTTCCATCGACGTCTGCAGAATGCGCACCGAAAAACCATGTTCGGCGGCGGCAAGTCGATCGAGTTCCAACATTGCTCCGCTCAGGTCGACCACCGTCACTTCCGCGCCAGCTGCGGCATACATCGCACTTTGGCGACCGCCCCCGGCGGCAAGACAGAGGACTCGCCAACCCGCGATGGAACCACCCAGCCACCCCGATTGATCGACGAACTCGAGTGGCCGCGCGAGTTCGTCCTTCGTCGCCGGACGGCAGAGCGGATCACCCGCCTTGGCCATACGATCGTAGACGTCTCGGTTCGTTCTCAAGAAGGAATCTTGCATTCAGTTGCTCGTTTGCTGTGCCACGCCTTTTGAAGTTGCGCTTTCGCTTCAGGCATTGGTTTTTCGCAACCCGACGCGTCAGCGAGGCACGTTAATCTCAATTTTTTCCTCGCTAACGCGCCGGTTTGTGAGAAACGCGCAACTTCAAAAGCCACGCCCCGCACCCCTTTTGGAAGCGATTGTCCGTTACCGGGCACGAATGCTGCCGTGGACGCAACCAATGCTCTGAGACAATTTTGCCACGCATGGCACCCCTTTTGGGTGGTTTGGTCGGGGTTGACGGCGAATCTCATCGCTCGAACTCAAAAAAGCAGGAACTTTTGCGACTCGCCCCTCATCCGACTTTCGTGATGAGAAGGAATTCTCTTCCGCCAGAACCCTCCCGTACAACCACCAATTGCAATTCGGCCGGTCGGTATCGCAACTCCGCGTCATGTTTGGTCGATTTGAACACTAGACTGTCAGTCCGGCTGAGATGATTCGCCGGTCGATTCCCAGAAGACTCTGCCATGGCGTTGCCAGACGAACTACTCGATGAATTGCTTTCGGCGCACCTGGATGGTGTGACAAGCGATGACGAACGCGCCCGCGTCGAGGCGATGCTACGCGACGATGCTTCGGTGCGCGAGCGGATGCAGCATCTGGAAAATGATCGCGATGCCGTTCGAAAGGCGATGGGTGGACGCGTCTCCGCACCGGATTCAATTCTCGCGATGACTATGCAGTCAATCGCCGAGCAGGCGCCTGCGGTCTCGCCGGCCGCTGCGTCCGAGTCAACCGGCTTCGGGAGCGCGGGAAACAGGCACCGTCCACTCATTTGGATCGCTGCGGTTGCAGCGTCAATGCTCTTCGTCGCTTGGATTGCGAGCCGAGGATTTGATCACGCTGACGAGCCGACGCCCATCGCCGAGGTTGAACAGGACGGCAATCCCGAACCCAAACTTCCTGAAGACAGGATTGCCGCAGCCAATGTGGCCGAGGATGAGGCGATTGAGGCGACGAGTGATGGGCCGATCGGCGATGTGGCGGACCCGTCGGCTGATGAGCGACGAATGGAGCCGATGCTTGTTGAGTCGGGTGTTCCTTCACCAGGTGAGGCGAGCATGCCGATCTCTCCAACGCTGGTCGAAGGCGAAAAGGATTCGCGCGGCGCGAAGATTGCGATGGACGCGTCTCCAGATTCACGGGAGGTTGCTGAACTTCCAAACTTGATGCCGGGTGTTCAGAGCCTACGTTTCTTGATGGTTGTTAGCATCGAACGCACGGAGCAGGGTCGCGACAGCGATGCGTTTACTCGTGCACTCGCGGATGCCAACATTGAGGTCGGTGAAGAGCGACCAGTCAGTGAAGCGTTAGTTGGCGCGGCCATGGCGGGTAAAAGCGAGCCTGCTGCCGGCAGAGATTTAGCTGGTGAATCGCCCGAGGTCTTGTTGCTCGAATCTCCCGCTAAAAAGCTGGATTTGCTCGTCCAGCGGCTTGCACGCGACCGGGAAAATATCAGCAGTGTTGGACTGAACCTGATCACGTCTCAGGACGAGGCACTCATCAGCGTTTACGATGCCGTGTGTGCAAGTGATCCAACTCAAGTCCGGCATCAAGGCCGTACGGTTCCGCTTAAGGGCGATTCCGACGTCTTCGACGTTTGGACGAGTGCACTTGCTGGACGTGATTTCCGGCCGATCGAATCCGCCGAAGGTCTAACGATCGGTATGAGTGGATCGGAAGTCGGCGAGGACCCGATGTCGAATCTGCTTCTTCTCGTGAAGTAATTGCTCTTTCGCTCATCTGCGATCTTTCGTAACGACGTGTTGTACGAGTGGCTTTTTGTGTAACAAGAGGTCCACGAAACTCAATTCGTCATGCCGTCGGACACTGACAAGATCAATGTTCGATCGTCATGAAAGGATCGGTGACGCGATGAGGTATCGGTACCTGATTGCATGGATCACGCTGTTGATCATGCCGACCGTGTTGTCTCGGGCATCCGAGACATCCGATGATGAAAGTCTCTCATCGGACCGCTCCGCTGGCCAGGAATCCGTAAGCGGGAACTCCGCTGCAATCGAGATTGAGAGTAAGTTCCTGGGCGAAGCTGGGTGGGCTCGCTTCAGACTCGCCGGCGGCCGCATCGAGCTCGACCCAATGCGTTATCGAAAGGGCGACAAACGCTGTCGCTCAGATTCGCATCATGAGCACATTAGCATCTCGACCCAGAAGGGAATCCCGACCGTCTGCTATCAGTACGAAGACGAATACCAGCGGATTCATGTCACGGCGGAGCACGGGCATTTACTTCGTATCGAATCCGTTCTTGCGGCGACCGGCGAAAGTGCCATTCTGATTCAAGAGACCAACGAACCCATTGTTTGGAAGATTCGGGTGCACGCGGGGCGCGAGCATGTGCTTGATCAAGAGTTGACGATTGATACTTGGATGCACTTGCTCGGGCGTGATCCGAGCGGATTTGAAATCCACTTGGAGAGAATCGTTCGCGCCATGCTCTCAGGTGTCGACCTGTTCGATCTGTCGTTACGCACAGAAGAGCGGCTCGTTCGGCAGCTCCCAAACGAGGAACCAGTAACGGAACCAAGGATCTCCGCGCTGATTGATCGGCTGGCAAGCCCGATCTACCGAGTACGCCGGGCGGCCACGATTGAACTGACCAGAATTGGCTACCCGTCGATACCTTTACTTCGTCAGCGAGTACGTGAGCAACGTCTGGATGCCGAGCAAATGGCACGGATCACGAAGTTGTTGGGACGCACGATCAATGGCAATGACGACACACCGGCTTCGTTGGCATCCATGTTGTCGCTCGACCGAGCTCACTGGGAGATCCTTGCCTCACGTTTCGATCACGAGGTATGGATCGCGGCAAATGCGCATTTGCGGCGGTGCGGGCTCACGCCGATGACCCGTTAGCCGATCCTCTTGCCTTCCGTGCGAACGTTTTCCTATCGTCATGGGACTGAAACAGAACGTTTCATGGGGCAATCAAAATGGGCAGTCGACGCATCGCAGTGATGCAACCATATTTCTTTCCGTACATCGGCTACTGGCAACTGCTGGACGCCGCCGATGTCTTCGTCGTTTACGACAATCTAAAGTACACCAAGAAAGGCTGGATCAACCGCAACCGGTTCTTGGAACACGGTGTAGATCGCGTGTTTTCGATTCCACTCGAAGCGGATTCGGATGCAAAGCATATCGACCAGCGTCATGTTTCAAAATCCTTTGACCGTACAAAGCTGTTGCGGAGGATCAAGACCGCATACCGCCGGGCTCCCCATTTCGAATCTGCATTCAGCATCTTCTCGGAGTCGGTCAGTTTCTCGCGGCGAAATCTATTCGACTTTTTACACCACTCGATTTTACGTCTCGCGGCGGAACTGTCATTCGATGTCAGCATCATACCGTCATCTGCGATCCCCATCGATCACAACAAACGATCGCAAGACAAGGTGCTCGACATCTGCAAAACGCTGAACGCGACCGAGTACATCAACCCGATCGGTGGAACCCAGCTCTACGCACACGAAGCCTTTGAATCGATCGGAGTCGATCTGCACTTTGTTCACACTACATCCATTCGATACACCCAGTTCAAAAACGAATTTGTTCCTTGGTTGTCCATCTTGGACATTTTGATGTTCAATTCGCTGGAGCAGACAAGCGAATTGATACGTGAAAACTACACGCTCGTACGAGGCGACGAGCCTTGGCTGGGTGTCGAGCCGCCTGACCATCGAGCGTTGAGCCTCATTTGATGTCGGTGACTTATCATTGGAAAAAGCTTGGTCGCGTTTTCGATCCGACCGAATATGCACGCCACAACCGTAGCTGGATGGCGGAATTCGCGCAGGCTCCTTGTGTCATCGAACTCGGTGATATGCTGCGTGTATTCTTTTCCTGTCGACCTTCAGCAGACGGAGCAGGTCAGTATCGAAGTTACTGCACTTACTTGGATGTTAGTCGCCAGGATCCAACGGAAGTAATCCATGTCGCCGACCGACCGATTCTCTCACTCGGCGGTCTGGGAATGTTTGATGAATTTGGAACGTATCCCATTTCCGTGATCGAGGTTGATGGAAAACTTCGTGGTTACTACGCAGGTTGGACCCGATGCGAGTCCGTCCCATTCAACACGAATATCGGTGTTGCCGAGAGTGAGGACAACGGAGCAACATTTAAAAGGCTCGGTCCAGGACCTGTCCTGTCATACACGTCCGATGAGCCGTTCGTAATCAGTGGTCCGAAGATCCGCCGGTTCCACGATCAGTTCTTTCTTTACTACATCGCTGGCCGTCGCTGGATCTTGGATAACGGACGTCCGGAACCGATCTACAAAATACGTCTGGCGGTCTCGAACGACGGCCTGCAATGGGAAAAAGTCGGAAAAGATCTCATCGAAGATGTTCGCGGCGAAGATGAAGCACAGGCTAGCCCGGACGTCGTTTTCGCAAACGATTGCTTCCATATGTTCTTTTGCCACCGCCGTGGAAGAGACTACCGGAACCGTCTTGGTGGCTATCGAATCGGGTACGCATTTTCACGAGACGGGCTTAACTGGCAACGCGATGACGCAAAAGCGGGAATCGACGTTTCGACATCGGGATGGGATGCCGAAATGGTCAGTTATCCACACGTCGCACGAATCGATGGGGAAACGTTTCTGTTCTACTTGGGTAATCAGGTCGGACGCCATGGATTTGGCGTGGCAAAGCTGGAGGGTGAGTTATGACGGCCCCCATTCAATGGCAGAAACACGGCATGGTCTTTCGACATGCCGACCATCCGGTGCCTTGGGCGGAGACTCGATTCGCTCAGTCACCGCAAGCGATCTCGCTCCAGGATCGCATTCGTGTCTTTTACTCGACGAGAGTGACGGAAGGGCGCTCCGGCAAGTTTTTCAGCCATGTTTCATACGTCGACTTCGACAACGAGATGCAACGTGTACTGGATGTTTCCAAGCAACCGGTGATCTCGCGAGGGGAATTGGGTTGCTTCGACGAGCATGGCATCTTTCCGCTCAGCCCAGTGCGCGTGCAGAACAAAGTCTTTGGATACACCTGTGGTTGGAGCCGGCGTGTCTCCGTTTCGGTGGAGACTGGGATCGGTTTGGCGATCAGCCACGATGATGGGAAGACGTTTAACCGCACAGGGAATGGCCCAATTTTGAGTGCTTCGCTGCAGCAGCCCTGCTTGGTCGGTGATGCGTTCGTCAAAGTAGTGAACGACCGCTTCTACATGTGGTACATCTTTGGGAAACCTTGGCAACGCTTCGCTGCAGATGCCGTTCCTGAACGCATCTATAAGATTGCTTTTGCCACGTCCAATGACGGCATCACATGGACCACGCATACCGACGCTCCGCTGATCGCGGATCGTCTAGGAAAAACCGAGTGTCAAGCGTTGCCAACGGTGATCGAATCCGAAGGCCTCTATCACATGTACTTTTGCTTTCGTCACGCGACGGACTTCAGGGATCACGAAAGCAGGGGTTATCGCCTGGGTTATGCATGGTCCGAAGACCTCGTTCAGTGGCATCGGGATGATCGGTCGGTCGGAATCGCGCGTTCGGTAGATCCCGGTGACTGGGACGGTCAGATGATGTGCTACCCCAACGTCTTCCGGCACAGAGACCGAACCTATTTGCTCTACAACGGAAACCACTTTGGACGCGAGGGCTTTGGCGTTGCGCTGGGTACCGTTCTCGCGAAGTCCGATCGGATACAGTTTTCGACGAATCACGCAAGCGAAGCGCAGATCCTTGATCATTTGCGCGCATGCAGCAAAGACTATCATCCTCCGCTTGATCAACGGGTGGCT
>JBCCOI010000103.1:0-15699 GCA_039025515.1 Planctomycetota bacterium | reverse complement strand
TCGTCCCGGCTTCAAACGTCCCATCGTCCGGATTCGGTTTCTCTTCGTATGTCACCAGTAGCGTGTAGGCACCCATCACTGCTTGATGCAGTGAGACGATCAATGTGTCTCCTTCGCGGCGCCACGTGCGCACGTTTTGACCGTCAACCATGACGTTGCCCAGCTTCTCAGGAACGGTGATCCGCCATTGTGAAACCGGTGCACCGGTCACAAGGTAGTTGATCAATGCGCTTCCATAGACGTTTTCCTGGCCAAGCGAATACAGATGGAAAACATCAGACTGGACGCTTCGCTCAAGTAAATCGATGGTCATGGTTGCGGACCAATCCGTTTCACGAATTCGAAACGCTTGCTGAAGATTCGGATCCGCTTTCGGAAAGTAGGAGAGCGGTTTTTCAACGAGCAATTCGGAATCGGAAACCGATAAACGAAAGCCCGCCGCGCCAACGATTCCGATGTCTCCGCGAACGGACTTGGCATCGGGGTATTCGAGGCGAGGTAAGGCCCAGTTTTCCGCGACGGCAGGCTGACTCTTTTCCAGATGCAACGAGACCAACTGCCGTCCGGCAACGTCTCTGCCAAAAATCACCTTGAGGTTGCGTTGATCGCCGGACTCCTCCGATGAGGCGATGTAGTCGGCGACGTTGGCACCGGTCACTGCAACGACCGAGTAGTCCGAGGGAATCAGGGCATCCCACTCACGGATCGGAGCCTCTCGAATGTCAAGTTCGATGTCCGCATGGATGACTCGATCTGTTTCAGCCAATTGATAGAGGATCAACTGAGAGACATTCAACTCAGGTTGAATTCTGTCTGCCGCGATCGTGAACGCGTGCTTCGCTGCAGGATATCGATACACGAAGACTTGTCGTGCTTCGATCGCGTCACCCGGGTACTGTTCCGGTGAAAGCTGCGTCAGTCCTTCCAAGTCGGTTGGTTCCAAACGCACCGAGCCGAGGTTGCTTAGCCGTAGGTAACCCGAATGGCGGATCGCGTCGACGGGCTCCAGTCGCAAGCCTTGGATGCGAACGGGAAACGCATCAAGCGGCGTTTGACTGCGAATGCTGATTTGTGTGCTTGCCTCGATTGCCTGGCTGAGCGCTAAATCAAGCGTGCGTTCTTCACCATCGCCAGTCACTTTCCAAGAGAGGATGTTGGGACCTTGAACATCCAGAATCTCGCCGGGCCCCCGCAACATGATTTGAATGGCTCGCAGTTCGCCCTGGAGCACCTGGTAGTTGATCGTGTGATACTGACGGAGCAAACCCGCACCGACTTGGGTTTCGGTTCGTCCGGTCGTGGCAAAGAACAATTTGCTTTCGCCTGACTGCCTTGCAGTCTTCCAGTGCAAACGGATGCGACCACTTGCGGGAAGGAAGCCAAGCCAAGCCTCACCGGAACGCATCGGCACGACGGTTTCTTTGTCGCGTAGGAACTCCAAGTCGGCGTCGAAACCATTTAAGGTGATCGGGACGACAGCCCCCGCGGCGACGGTAAAGTCCAATTGTTGCCGGTCGGCTTCAGGGCTATCCAATCTGGCGACGAAATCGATCGCGATCGAAAACTCGCCTTCGTTGTCGAAGACGACTTGGTAGACGTTCTGATCGCCCACGGTCGCTAATCGAAGCCGATAGTTTTCATCCGCGGGAAACTCGCTGATTGCGGCATTGCCGGTGAGGACGGTTAGTTCTGCTCCGGATAATGAAACCTTTGCGGTTGCTCGGAACTGAAAGCTCACGGATTTTCCATTCGGATGACGCGTGCCGATGAGACTCGTTTCGGTCAACTCGACGTCCGCTGGAGCGGCACCGGATCGATTGAGCGCCAGTTCGATTCGACCGCCCGTTGCCGATTGAAATCCCTTCGGGGCATCACCCGTTCCGAGTGGGACGAAACCAGCAAGATCCGTTACGGATGCGTCGACGCTGGGCGTATATTGCATCTCGACCACCGAATTGAAACCGATCGTGTCGCCCGGTGTGAGATGGGTTAACTCGAGTCGAACGGGAAGTTGAAAATCGTCTTGGTCGATTTTGATGATTGGGCTGAGCCTCTCGGAATCTTCTTTGACGTGTAGATCAAGGAACCGGCCTAGGTCGGTTTGACGAATACTCCATGAGAGAAGTCCTTCGCCCGAGACATCCTTGACCTCACCGTCGCCGTTGATGCCGAAGCTGAGTGTTTCCGGTTTACCTTGCACAACTTCGATGGACAGTCGAATGTCTTGCTCGATTCGTTCTTCGCTGACCTTCACACGAGCTTTGGCATTCGCCGTGTAGAAGAGGGCAGGCTCGGGCGGCGGATCACGAGTTTCGAAGACGATCGTTGCTCCGTTTTTCGATTCAGAGGAATCCGAATCTTGCTGAGCAAACACGGGAAGACTGATCAGCAGCGTGAGAGCGGTGGACAATCCGCGGGCGATCCAGTGGTTTGTGTTCGTCTTCATCGTCTGAATCCGTCGAGGTTACTGCGGGTCTCGTTGTTGATCGTCGAGTTGATTCGTGATGTCAGGTTGCCCGGTAGCGGAACTCGCCAAGAGTTTCGGCCCTCGTAGCGGAACTCTCCTGGTAGCGGAACTCGCCAAGAGTTTTGCCCCGCTGTCGGTGTTGTTGTGTGTGTTGGTTGTTGAACTCGTGCCGGCGGCTAGCGCCGTGCCGCTCAGTTTCCGGACAATTGTCTTGCTTGTTGGATCATGTCTTGAAGTTCGTTCACTCGTTGAGAGCGACTGACGGTCGGTAGTGTCGAGAGGAACCGCGCGAGCATTCTCAGATCGACAGATTCGCCAAGCGGTTCGCCACGCAACTTGGCTGCGAACAAGGCTGCGGCTGACGCGATTTTCAGTTGCGAGGGAGCGAATTCGATTCCGGGTGCGTCCGCTTCATAAGGAATCGGCCATCGCTTCTCGATCATTTGCCCCGTCGAAAGATCTTGGAATCGCACCGAAACGGAGCCGATGTCGCCTTCGCCGTCGGGCATTGCTTCGAACTGATAGAGCGCGACGCCTGCTTCCGCAGCTGCCATTTCCGCCGCGTCCACTTTGTCATTGCGAAAGTCTTCCGTCTCGAGCCGATGTTTCTCGAAGCCGAGTAGCTTGTAATTGCCGACGCGCCGCGGGTTGAATTCAATCTGGACCTTGACGTTCTTTGCGGCCGGACGAAGTGCACCGGCAATCTGACGGGCAAAGCCTGCGTCGCAATCATCGATCGAATCGAGCAAGTAGTAACGGCCATCACCCTTTCGCGTGAGTGCTTCGAGCACCTCATCATTGAGGCCGTTTGCGCTGATACCGGCCGCGTCAAACGCGATGCCATCGGATCGCATTGTCAGGATTTTCTTCGAGAGGCTTTCCGGGTTTGCGTTCCCCAAATTCACCGCACCATCGGTTAACAGAATGATTCGGTTTTGAGCATCTTGATTCTGCTGTTCCTTGGCCTTTTCGAATGCCAATTGGAGGGCGGCTTCCAAGTTGGTTCCGCCTTCGCTTGGCAGGTCTTCAATCAGCGAAACCAATTGCGTTGCTTGTGAGCCGTTCAACCCGTCTGCCAGCAAACGTGGTGTTCTCGCAAAGCTGATGAGTGTAACTTGATCGATCGGCTTGAGCTGCGCGGCTAGCAAGGAAAACGCGCGGCGGACCGTTTCTTGTCGATCGAGACGTTCCATCGAACCTGAGTTGTCCAACAGCAACGTCAAACGAAGTGGCGTCGCACCCGATCGCCCGGCGGCAGCCGTTCTCATGGAAACACGTAGCAAGTTCCGTTGTTGAAGAAACGGATGCGCCGCTTGTTCCAGGCGACACGAAACCTTCTCCTCGCGACCAGGCATCGGATCACCGTAGTCGAAAGCGTTGACAAACTCTTCGATACGAACTTTTTCAGCTTCGGGCCATTGGTCATTTGCCAAGGCGGCTCGGGCTAACTTGAACGAGACATCACTCACGTGGAGTGAGAACGTGGAAAAGGATTCATCGGAAGCATTCTTTTCGTCGAGACTCTGCGGAACGATACCGAGTGCTGACGTTCGTCCAGATCCTTCTCGTACTCGACTTAGCGAGTCCTCAATCGACTTATCTGCTTCCACAAAGCCTCGCCCCAGGATTCGCTTTCCTTTTCGAACAGTGGCCGGGAGGGAATCTGGTTCCGTTTCGTTCGAGGGCTCTGCGACGATAGAAAGCAGCGGAGTCACTCTCGATTCGCCCTCGCTGCGTTTGGACTTCAGCATCTCACCGAGACCGGACTCCGTTTGCTTAAAGTCCAATCCGGCGATGTCCAGGGTTCGTGATTTTTGGGGATCGCGGCCGAGCTGAATTTCGGCTTCTTTCAACCCGTCACGATCCCAATTTCCTGAGACATCTTCGAATGGCTCGTTGCCCGCGGGTTCGCCGAACGGGTCTGCGGAGTTCTCGGAGGGTGGAGCGAACGGCTGGTCCGATTCTGTTTTTTTCAGCTTCTGCGTGGCTTTGCCGCCAAACATCATCTCCATTTCGCTTTGATCAGCGACTCCGCTATCGAAACGAAGACCCTCGCCACCGCCAACGGGGCCGCCACCACCTCCCATGCGTCCCCCACCCGCAAGTCCCCCGCTTGCAAGTTCACCGCCCGCAAGTCCACCGCCTGGGCTCTGCATTCCGTACGGCATACCGGCAACCCCACCGGCCACATCCTCATCAAGTGTCGATAACTGATTCGGGTCAGGCCTTATCAGCATCTCTTCAAGCTCTGGTTTTATAAAGAAGCTGTTATCGCCCAGTGAATCGGGGGTTGTGGGTTTCTTTTCGTATTCTTCCATTTGTTGCTGGACTCCTCGAACCGATGGAACCTTTGCAGCACCCTTTCCAGCGATTCCAAGGCTGAACTCATCGATCTCTTTCAGTTCGACATCTGGGAGGATGCCATCCTTTGCTTGATCCGCGTACCCAAGCGAACTCGATGGGTTGGCGGTTGCGGGGGCTGGCTCGGCGCCTGATCGAATGCTCAAACGCCCGAATCGGTCATATCCGCTGTAACGCCGGTTCTGGCTTTTGCCCGATGACGGCCCCGGCGCGATTAATGCTGGCGTCCTTTCGCGTACCGAATCGACTTGAGGAGTAACTAAACCAAGCTCGATCGGCGGGCGACTCGGTTGCTGAACAGCAACGCCACCCAAGAATGCTTGCTTCGAATCTGCAGGCGGAACCGTGCTGCCTCGCGGTACTTGCGCGTAGAGGTTCGGCGAAGGTTGCGGCGACGGTTGGACCCCGAAGGTGTTACCGCTCCTAGCTTCATCTGGCATTCCTTCGAAGTAGAAGTCCATGGAATCTGCAGCACCGGCCGCTGATTGTTCACGCGGAGGGACGCTCGTCGCCAAGTTGTCGCGTATTTCAGAAAGCAAGGCCTTCGACGAATCAACAGATTTTCGAACACTCTTCGAGTCCGCTTCCGCGGTCTTCCGCCTGGCAACGATGGCCGGCATCGTCGCGTTTCTTCCACGACTTGAGTCGAAGAAGCTCGGATCTTCCAATGGAGCGGGGGCGGATTCACTTGACGATTCTGCCCAATCCTCCGCCAGACGTTCGCTGCCAAAGTCAGCTCCGCCTGCGGCTGGCGCTCCTTCCATCGGTTCAGCCGATACTTCGATTCCGGTACCTCCTTTCATCGTCGCTGCCAGTCGAGACTTTCGCACGGCGGGCAGCATCATGTTGGCGACAATCAGCACCGCAAACGTAGTCGCTGCGAAAACCGCAACATGCTTTATTCGAGAGATTGGAGAAGAGCTCGACTTCGCCGATCGAAAAGTACCGGGCAGCGACTCACACTGATGCGATCCATCAATCGTAGAAAGTACGTCTTCACGCCGGTCGTCGGGAAGTTTCCAATCGCCTCCGTCGATCGACTCCGATTCGGTTGCGATACGAACGAGATCATCGACGGCGAGCAGCTCGCTTTCGAAAGCAGCGAGTTCCGGTCGCTCGTTGATCATCTGCCGAAGTTGTTCGGCTTCGAAATCGGAAGCTTCGCCAAGCACCATCGCGACGATGCGGACTTCCAGTTCGGGATCGATTGTCGGTTTCGGATCTTCGTTCATGAGGTCCCGTCGATTCCCAGTGGGCGGAGTCGTTCGGCAATCCCTTTCAAAATGTGGTGTAGCCGATAACCGACGTTGCTCACGCTCAGTCCAGTACGAGCGCTGATGTCGCGGTATCGGAGTCCTTCGAAGTATTTGAGTTTCACCAATGTTCGGTCGGTTTCGTTCAGTTCGTCGAGGATCTCACGCAGCGTGCCGGCGACTTCCCATCGCTGCACCAAGGCTTCCGGGGTTTCATTTTCCACCGCTTTCGGTCGATCGTCATCGCCGTCTTTGTCGACTTCACGACGGTTGTCACGAAGGTGGGAGTACACTCGATTTCGGACGCTGCGAAATAACCATGCTCGCGGAGATTCGACTTCGTCCCAACGAATATGAAGCTGCAGGAATACTTCCTGAACAATCTCCTCGGCGACTTCCCGACGTCCGCTCAGCGCGAACGCGTAGCGCAGCAGGGGCGTCTCTTCGCGGTCGAAGAGCGCTCGCAAGGTGAGTTCACTCACTCCTTCTGCGCCGGATTGGCTGACTCGTGGAGTCGGGGTCAACATTGCGTTCGGATCGCGGAGCCTGGCGGAATCGAATCACGACGATTCATCTTCTCAACAAGGATGACTCGCATGGGCGCAGTTTCTTAGATGTTTTTCGGCACAAAACTGTGAAGTGCCAATCGAACCGCGCGCAAAACCGCTTCTGTTCCGTCCAACTGGCTACCTTGCGCCTCTGGGAAGATTCTCGATCAGATAACGAAGGATCTTCATGCGGACGTGAAGGACGCTTCCCTTCCCTTCACTGAGGCCGTGGTCTCGGTTGGGGTACACCATGTAGTCGAACGGCTTTTCGAGTTCGATCAGCCGATCGACGAGGCCTTCGATGATCTGGATGTGCGTATTGGTTTCCCCGGAGCCGGTCATGATCAACAGCTTGCCGCCGAGTCCTTCGGCGAAGTTGATCGGCGCTGAACGTTCGTAGCCTTCCGCGTTGACCTCGCGGGTTCGCATGTAAATCTCCTGAAACCAAGCGTTGTACAACCAAGGCTGCGGCTTCGGCACGACGGCAATACCGACCTGGTAAACGTCTGGCTTTCGAAACATCGCGTTGAGCGTATTTGAACCGCCACCACTCCATCCCCAGATCGCAACGCGCGTCAGGTCCAGGTAAGACTTCATCTCGGCGAGCTTCTTGAGTGCGGCAGCTTGATCTTCGGTCGAAAGCGGGCCGAGGCTGCCAAAAATACTGCGTCGCCAGGCCGCCCCCTTGGGACAAGCCGTTCCACGATTGTCGATCGAAACGACGACGTAACCCATGTCCGCGACGACACGGTGGAAATCGGTTTGACCCGCTCCCCAGCGGTCGAGGACGGTCTGTAGATAGGGTTCGCCGTAAACGTAAACGAGCACCGGGTACTTCTTCGTTTCGTCAAGTACTGCCGGCTTTGTGATGCAAGCATCCATAACGATGCCACCACCGATATCGATTTGCACAAACTCGGTGGGGTGAGCGACAAGCTCGTTGAACTTCGACCGCATGTCGGCATTTTCACTGATGACACGCACGACGTCATGCTCGGGAAACCGAATAAGTTCAACGACTGGAGGATCATTCAATGTCGAATAAGTGTGTATCGCCCAATTCGCATCGGGTGAGATGACGTAGTCATGCGTGCCGGGTTCGTCCTCCGGCGAGACCCTTTCCAAGATGCCCGAGCCATCCAGTGGTACTCGGTGCAAGTATTTTTGCGTCGCATTCTCAGGCGAAGCGTAGAAGTAGTACCAGCCGTCATCCTCATCAACAAACGCCCGGTCGATGATGTCGTATTGTCCCGGCGTCAACTTCCTTTCGGACTTGCCATCACGCGAGCAAGCGTAGGCCTGACGCCAGCCTTCCTTCTCGCTAATGAAGATGAAGGCCTCGCCGTCTTGAATCCAATGGGCACCCGAATTGATTTCGTGGCTGCCGACCGCCCAAGCTTCGTTGACTTCCTCGTAAATGCGTCGTGCTTCGCCATCCGTGTTTGCCAGCCAGAATGCGCGTTTGTCACGAAAGCGGCTGAACGTTTCAATCAGCAGCTCTTCGGAGTGTGGGACCCAATCAACTTGGCCGAGGTAAAAGCCCTCTTTCGGATGCGGAAGGTCAACCCATTGAAGTGTGCTCCGCTCCAAGTTGTCGCGATCCACACTCACCATTCCAACTCGCAGATCTTGAAGTGTCCCGCCGACGCGCGCGAAGCGTCGTTGAGCAACGCCTGGATAACTTGGATCGCTTGGAACCAATACCGAACGCTGACGCACGTCCGTTCGATCGATCTTTTCAAAGGAAACGAAATCTCCGCAGGAGCTCCAACGCACATTTTGAATGGAAAGGTCAAGTTCTGTCGCGAACGAAGTCAACTCGATTTCGTTACGTACCTCATCGCCTTCAAGGAGCCGCAGAAAGAGAGCATTCTCACGCTCGACCAGCGAGAAGCTTCCATCCTGCGAACGCCTTCGGCCGGGAAGGCGTTCGTCCTCCAATCTGCGGCTCTCTCCGGAATCGACGTCGTACCGCGTGCTGACTCGCTTTCCGGATGGATCTCTCTCGCTGAGCATGTAGGCGGAAGAATCTTCGACCCACCTCGGGTTAAAACTCTGGGCGCGAAAATCTCCTCGCTCATAAATCCCCTTCAGTCTTTCCGTCGCGATGAGTCTCCACTCATCGCCGGCGTCCTCCTGCGCGAACAGAGCATGAATCATCATCGCTGCCAGGGAGAAGACGGCGAGTAGGCGAACCATACGCAGGGATCCTTTCGTTTTTGAGGAAGTTTCGCTCTCGCAGTGTAGCGAGAAAGTCCGACCAAGCTGCATTTGCGAATGTCATTCCGCGAGGTGTTCTGTGATGACGAGCCATTTGAGCGAACTGTGGAAAACTTGTTTGACAGCAATTGTAAAAGCTGTATGCTCCTCGCTCTTGTGGTGACAGGCATCGATTGATCGAGGCCTGTGAACAGGGAACTCCGGTGCGTTTTTTGGCCAAGCCGAAAGCAAATCCGGGACGGTCCGGCCGCTGTGAACCGCTGCAACATTTCGTTGCAATCGACGCTTCTTCTGGATGAAGGCCATTGCCTACACCGGTGCTCTTATGAGCCCCGGTACGGGTGAGAAGGCAGCAAGTTTTCGATGCGGTGAGTCAGAAGACCTACCACGAGAAAGACGGTTTTGTGCCCTCCTGGATTGGGGCGATCGTCGCAAACGATGATGGATGTCGATGACAGGATGTCCGCGTTGTTTGGAATTCCAATCAACCTCGTGCATGTTGTGACGGACAGTCGCTCACTGCGCGGCGATAGACGTGCAGCGGGACCGAACCGTTTGCCCATGCGCGGTTAGCGACGTCGTTGGATTGCCAGCGGTGTTCAATGGAGTTGTGGCATGGGAGCTTTTGCTAAGACCGCTTTAGTGGTTCGCAAGCGGGACGGTCGTCTCGTCGATTTTGAATCCGGACGTGTCGCTGCGGCGATCGAGAAAGCGTTTCGCGCGGAAATGAATCTCGCCGACGGGCAGCCCTTCGATGGCGAGATTCAGGATGACATCGCTTCGATCGTTCAGCAGGTCGTCGAAATCGTGACGGCCCGCGATTCGGCCGAGCCCGCGACGGTGGAGCAAATTCAAGACGTCGTGGAGATCGGGTTGATGCGGCGTGAGCACTTCCACGTCGCGCGTCGCTACATCCTTTATCGAACCGAACGCGCACGGATGAGGGTGATTCGAGGCGAAGAGAGTCGACTCGATTCGCTTGAAGATCGGCGTCAGCAAGAACAGCGTCTCTTCGTCGAAATCGAACCGGGCGTTCGCGTTCCTTTCGATGTTCAGAGGCTGAAGCGTTTTCTTGGTAATTGCGAGTCAAGCCGTCGGGAAGAAGTGAACGTCGACGAGGTGATTGACGAAGTCTTGCGGGGAGCTTTCGACGGCATGACCCCTCAGGATGTGACTCGGGCGATGGTCCTGTCGGTTCGCAGTCGAATCGAACGTGATCCGGCCTATGACGCCTTGGCGGCTGAGTTGCAGGCCAGCATCATCTACCGGCAAGCTCTTGGAACGAGCCAATTCGGTGAGGGTTTTGAAAGCCATTATCGTGACCGTTTCGAACACTATGTGATAGAAGGCATTCGCGCGGGCCGACTTGCTGAAGAGCTCCGCGCCTTTGATTTGATGCAAATTGCGTCGGCCTTAGAGCCGGGTCGCGATAAGAAGTTTCGTTATCTGGGGCTTCAGACGATCTACGATCGATACCTGTTGCACATTGATGGTCGACGGATCGAAACGCCGCAGTATTTCTGGATGCGGGTGGCAATGGGACTGGCCCTTGGCGAGCCGGACGAATCACGCACCCAACGCGCGATCGAGTTTTACGAACTGCTGTCTTCGATGCGATTCACCAGTGCGACACCGACGCTCTTCAATTCCGGAACGCCGTACCCGCAGTTGAGCAGTTGCTACCTAACGACCGTTCAAGATGATCTCGACCACATCTTCAAGTCGATCGGAGATAACGCCCGGTTGTCGAAGTGGGCGGGCGGATTGGGAAATGACTGGACGAATATTCGAGCGACGGGCGCGAAGATCCAAGGAACGAATGGCGAAAGCCAAGGTGTGATTCCGTTCCTAAAGATCGTCAACGATGCCGCGGTCGCGGTCAATCAAGGTGGAAAACGGAAAGGCGCCGTCTGTGCTTACATGGAGCCCTGGCATTTGGACTTCGTCGAGTTTCTCGATCTGCGAAAAAACACCGGTGATGATCGTAGGCGGACCCACGACATGCACACGGCCGCATGGATCCCAGATCTGTTCATGCAGCGTTTGGCCTCCGGAGGTGACTGGACACTATTCAGTCCCGATGAAGTGCCCGACTTGCATGACAGCTACGGCCAGGCTTTCAAGGAACGATACGAGCACTACGAATCGGAAGCGGCTGCGGGACGGTTGCTTCAACATCGAAAAATGCCGGCGGTGGAGCTTTGGAGGAAACTGTTGACGCGGACGTTTGAAACCGGCCATCCTTGGGTCACGTTCAAAGACCCGTCAAACATTCGTTCACCACAAGATCATGCGGGTGTTGTCCACAGCAGCAATCTGTGCACCGAAATCCTCTTGAACACCAGCGAGGATGAAACAGCCGTGTGCAATCTGGGCAGCATCAATCTGGGTCGGCATATCGTCCAAGGTGAGCTCGATCTCGAGCTGTTGCGCGCGACAATCGATACAGCGATGCGGATGCTCGATAACGTCATTGACATCAACTACTACCCCACGCCCGAAGCAAAGAACGCCAACCTTCGGCACCGACCAGTCGGTCTTGGATTGATGGGTTACCAGGATGCACTCAGTGCGTTGGGTATACCCGTAGCGAGCGAGGAAGCGGTACAGTTCGCCGATTCATCAATGGAAGCGATCAGCTACTTCGCGATTCTTGCATCCACAAAGCTTGCCGCCGAGCGAGGAACCTACGCGTCTTATCCGGGATCGAAGTGGGATCGCGGACTGCTGCCGATCGACACACTGCAACTTCTTGAAAACGAACGGGGTGAAAGTCTCGATGTCGATCAAACGCAGAAGCTCGACTGGCAGGAGATTCGCGAGGCGGTTTCAAGCCACGGCATGCGAAATAGCAACTGTCTGGCCATCGCTCCCACCGCCACGATTTCGACCATTGTCGGCTGCACACAATCGATCGAGCCGACGTACAAGCAGCTTTATTCGAAAAGCAATCTGTCCGGCGAGTTCACGCAGACGAATTTTGTGCTTGTCGATGAACTGAAGTCATTGGGCCTTTGGAGTTCCGAGACACTGGACGCACTGAAATACTTTGACGGGGCGATCGGTGAGATTCGCCAGATTCCTGAAGACTTGAAGCAGCGATTTGCGACTGCGTTTGAGATCGATCCGGTTTGGTTGATCCGTGCCGCAGCGGCGCGGCAAAAATGGATCGACCAAGGGCAATCGTTGAACCTCTACTTGTCATCTCCGAGCGGCAAAGCGATCGATTCGATGTATCAAATGGCTTGGAAAACTGGGCTAAAGACCACCTACTACTTGCGTTCTCTTGCTGCGACACAAGTGGAGAAATCGACCGTGGATGTCAACCGGCACGGTATTCAGCCGCGTTGGATGAAGTCGCAGAGTCATTCGTCGGAAATCCGCGTCGAGCGCACTTCATCAGCCACGGCATCCGCGACTTGCAGCATCGATGATCCAGACTGTGAGGCATGTCAGTAGGAATGCCGCTCCAATTCAACTGGATCGAACGCGGATTTCAGATCGTCCGTAGGCCCGGTATCTCGCGGGCCTGGATTCGTGTGGAACCCGATGGTCGCCAGTTGATTTTGACAGACACCCATGGTTTTGACCTGCCGAATCGCGAAGGCCCGTTTCAAATCTGCGTCATCAGCCACGATGATGAATTGATCGAAGGGCCGATTGAACTCTCTACCCCTCTCGCACTCGCTCGCTGGCTACGCGAGCGCAGTACCATCGCCATTCCAGCCGACCCAAGGATGTAGCAAATGTCTATCGCAACCCCCCAAACACAGACCACAGCCGCCGTTCGCTTCGACGCTTCCGATAAACGACTGATCAATTGCAACCAAGTCGACGTCAACCAACTCATGCCGCTGAAATATCATTGGGCATGGGAACACTACCAGAACGGGTGTGCAAATCATTGGATGCCGACAGAAGTACCGATGACCAAGGACATCGAAACGTGGCGTAGCAATCAGCTTACCGACGCCGAACGCCGTGTGATCATGAGGAATCTGGGCTTCTTTTCGACCGCGGAAAGTTTGGTGGGCAACAACCTGGTGTTGGCCATCTTTAAGCATGTGACCAACGCCGAGTGCCGGCAATACTTGCTTCGTCAAGCTTTCGAGGAGGCAGTTCATTCGCACACGTTCTTGTACGTCGTTGATTCGCTGGGGCTCGATGAGGGCGAAGTGTTCAACATGTACCACGAGGTGCCATCGATCGCACGAAAGGATGCATTCGAGACAGAGTTAACCGCAGAAGTCTTGTCCGATGACTTTTCGACAACGACTGACGAAGGCGCGCAGGCGTTTCTGAAGAACTTGATCGGGTATTACTTGATCATGGAGGGCGTCTTCTTCTACACCGGTTTTGTGATGATGCTCTCTTTTCATCGCCGAAACCTCATGACCGGTATCGGTGAACAGTTTCAGTACATCTTGCGAGACGAAACTATCCACCTGAACTTCGGAATCGACCTCATCAACGGAATTAAGGCGGAGAACCCGCATTTGTGGACGCCCGAATTTCAGCAGTCGATGGTCGACCGAGTCAAACAGGCGGTCGAGTTGGAACTAAACTATGCGAGTGATTGCTTGCCGGCGGGAATCATGGGACTTAATGCCGGGTTGTTCCGCGATTACGTGCAGCACATCGCAGACCGACGACTCGAGCGTATCGGACTGCCGATGCAGTATGGTTCTGCGAATCCCTTTCCCTGGATGAGCGAAACGATGGATCTCGCGAAAGAGAAGAACTTCTTCGAGACCCGCGTGACCGAGTACCAGTCGGCCGGAAGTCTCAGTTGGGACTGATGCTTGAGAGCCGTCCGCTGAGTTCTCGATTCGAGGTAGAATGAATGTGAAGCAACTTTCCCCATTCAGCACGAACCATGCGATACCTCTTTGTCATCCTTGCACTCACTTGGCCAACCGGTACATCCATTTCGGCAGCGGAGAATACTCCGCTAGAAGACTCGTTGCCCTATAAAGAAGTCCAAGACGGATCAGCGCTTCGCAAGCTTCGTATTGATCGGACACGACCTGCGGACTGGAAGGCTGACGATCGTCGATCCGCAGTCATCTTCTTTCATGGCGGTGGCTGGACTGGAGGGAAACCGGGGCAATTCGCCAGCCACAGCCAAGAACTCGCCAAGTTGGGCTGTGTTTGCTTTCGCGTCGAGTACCGCCTGCTTGATCGTAAATCGAATGATCCGCCAGAGATCTGCGTCAGTGATGCGTCGGATGCGATACGATTTATTCGGGGCCGTGCGAAGGAACTCGGCATCGATCCGAATCGCATCGCATGTGGAGGTGGATCAGCCGGCGGCCACTTAGCGGCTTACCTGGGCATGATGGATGACGAAAAAGTGGACGAGGTTTCTCGAAGGCCCAACGCCCTGCTGTTGTTTAACCCTGTTTACGACAATGGTCCCGGCGGATGGGGGACGAAACGCGTTGGTGATGCATTCCCCAAGTTTTCTCCTGCACACAACATCACTGCGGATGATCCTCCATCGGTGGTCTTTTTGGGTGACAGCGACGACCTCATTCCGGTCTCGACGGCCGAGAAATTCAAGCAGACGTGTAAGTCCGTTGGTGTAAGATCCGACCTATACACTTACAAAGGCCAACCACACGGATTCTTCAACGTGAGTAGATCGAACGGTAAGTACTATCGTGACACGCTCGCAAAATCGATTGAGTTCTTGAAAAGTCTGTCTTGGTTCTGATCATCTACAACGAGTCATGGAGACCCATGGTGTAGATTGCCACCACCCCATCAAGCCTTTTCGATGGTCGGCGGCAAACTCAAGATCGGATTCATTCATTGCACGAAACGTCGGGCGAATCTCATCACGCGGTGAGTGACTCGTCCAACTGAGTTTGGGTGCCGATGGACGTCCTCGGCGGTTGGCTCGTGTCGTTTTTTCCCATTCGTCGAACCTTCGTCGGAGTTCTGTCGCTTGGCCGGGATTCGATTCAATCAAATTGACTGATTCTTGTTCGTCGTTCGACAGGTTGAACAAGTACTCTCTTTCGGTTCCGGCGCGGTTGTCCGCGATGTACTTCCAGTCGCCATCGCGGATGCCTTTCCAGATTTGTTTGCCGCGCGGTTTTCTCCAGTAGAGTGCTCGATCGGGAATCGCCCCCGACAAAACATCCATAAGATTGACGCCTTCAAGCGGATGTGTGTCGGGAAATTTTACTCTTGCCAAGTCGGCAAAGGTCTTCGTCCAATCAAAGGTCGTTGTGGGGACATCGCAAACCGATCCTGCGTTCAAACGACCGGGCCAAACCATCATCGCGGGAACGCGGATCCCGCCCTCGAACGTGCTGCCTTTGATCCCACGATACGGCTCATTGCGGGCGCTCTTGGTTCCACCATTGTCACTGGTAAAGACCACGAGTGTATTCTCGTCGACTGTATCGAGAACGTCGCCGATTCGCTTGTCCATGTGTTCGATCATCGAACGGTAGACGTTGCTTGGAGCGTTGCCTTGCTTCCAAAGCTTCGAATCGAGCGGCAATGGATGCGGTTGCCTGTCTTTTGGCCCTTGGAAGGGTGCATGGGGGCAGGTGTAAGGCAGGTACAGAAAGAATGGCTTGCGACGTGGAGCCTTGAGAAAATCAATCGCTTGGTCGGTCATTAAGTCGGTGAAGTAGCCTTCGTCGCGAATCGGTTGCCCGTCGCGAAACAGGTTGTAACCGGCGACGTTGTCGGTGAAATGGAAGTAGTCCATTTCTCCGCCGATGCAGTAGTAAGAGTGGTCAAAGCCGTGCAGTCTTGGCGCGAACTTCGGTTCATATCCGAGATGCCATTTCCCAAAGATCGCGGTCTCGTATCCCGCCTGTTTCATCAACGC
>JBCCOI010000102.1:0-15705 GCA_039025515.1 Planctomycetota bacterium | reverse complement strand
CCCGATATTGTCATGATTGGGGAAATTCGTGACGCCGAAACGGCGGACGTTGCGATCAAGGCGGCCCTCACCGGTCACCTGGTCCTCAGCACCATTCACACCAACAACGCGGCAAGCGCGGTGACGCGTTTGGTTGACATGGGAGTCGACCGCTTCCTGATTGCCGCGACGTTACGACTCGCCGTCGCACAACGTTTGGTTCGTAGACTGTGCAGCAAATGCCACATACCGAGACCGCTCACCGACGCCGAAGCGATCGCACTTGGACATCCCGAACAAGCCGGAGCAACCGTTTACGATGCCTCCGGTTGCCACTTCTGTGCCAATCGTGGCTTTATCGGACGATTGGGGATCTTTGAACTCTTGTCGATGGATGAACAACTTTCGACGCTGGTGGCCGGCGGTGCCGACGAAGCTTCGTTGGTCTCCGCGGCACGAGATCAGGGTATGACTCAATTGAGCGATGACGGACTCGCAAAATTGCTGGACGGTTCGACCTCTCCGGCGGAACTTTTAACAGCTGTAACCCTTTGGTGATGACGTTGAAAATGAAAACCCGCTTTAACCAGAACTCGGCGTCAATGCCAACCCGGCGGTTCGCTTGTTTGGCCGTCGTGCTCGCACTGCCCGTGGCTACCGAATCGGTGGTCGCACAGCAGCCGATGACGCCACAATTCAACGCCCCGACCCAACCACCACAAGGTGGAAACCAAGGTGTGCCAGAACGTGCCCGCAGCATGTTCGACGAGATGCTCGGCAACCCCTTCGGCAACGCGCCACAGCAAGGACAGCCGGCCCTGCCACAGGGAGGACTTCCTCAGGGCGGATTTCCTCAGGGCGGCGGAATGCAGCCGGGTTTCGACCAACAGGACCCCACGCAAGTCGCACCCGACATGCGAAGAATCCTTGAAGGTGAACAGGAACAGGCTCGCAGAGATCCCCCTCCGCCGATCGAGGTCGTTGGCAAGGTGATCGCCCGGGGAGGTAAGGCAAAAGCCTTGTTGCGAGTGAACAGTCGTTACTACCTGGTTGAGAAAGGTACGCGATTCTCACTGCCTTCAAATCTCGAACCGCTGATCTTCACCGTCTCCAGCATCGACGCGACCGGCATCGACATTCAAGGCGGCGAAGAAAACACGCTGCAACGATTGCAATAAAGAACAATCAATCATTGCGGCCAATGGCCGCGAGAAAACCACTTCAAACCTATCGGGCATGAAGCCCTCGCGAATAAACTTCACGCTTGAAACCAAGGATGGTTCTGATGCGACAACGCACCCTCTTTCAATTCTGCTTGGCAGTCGCGTTTGCGTGCTGCGTCGGACCGCGCGTCGAAGCACAATCGCCCGATTCATCCGAAGCGGAAACTCTCGAACTGGTCGAGTTCCGGCAGATTCCACTGCGTGAAGCGGTTCGCCTGCTTTCGGAACTGAGCGGCCAGAATCTCGCGGCATCGTTGGATGCCTCCGAGGTCGAAGTCACGCTTTTCCTAAGAAACGTCACGCCGAAAACGGCACTCACAACGCTCACGCGGACACACGGTCTGTTCTTCCGGGAAGACCGCGAGACGGGCGTGATCACCATCTACACGAACGATGAACTGCAGGAGAATTTGCAAAGCTTTCGCGATGAAGAAACGCGCGTCTTTACCATGTTGTATCCCAACGCAACGGACGCCGCCTTGGCGATCCAAAGCCTTTACGGAACTCGCGTCATCGTGAGTTTCGGCGATACCGGAATCTTCGCGCTCCAAGACCTCGGACAACGCTTTAGCCGGTTCGACTTGGTCGATGGCCGCAGCCAAGGACTCGGCCTCTTTGGGGGCGGCGGAGGCTTCGGCGGAGGCGGATTCGGCGGCGGTGGCGGAGGATTCGGAGGAGGCGGCTTTGGCGGCGGAGGCGGTGGCTTCGGCGGAGGCGGTTTCGGCGGCGGAGGCTTTGGCGGTGGCGGCTTCGGCGGCGGAGGCCTGGGTGGCTTTGGCGGCGGTGGCATCGGCGGCATTGGTGGCGGTGGCTTCGGCGGCGGCGGAGGCCTGCTACAAGGCGCGAACCGCGGACAGATCAACCAAGCCAACGCGGGTCTAGCGGGCGGCGCGTTTGGCGGCGGTCAGATCCTCAACCAAGACCTGAATGTGGACGTCAGCAACTTGACGCCCGAACAAATCCAAGCCGTCGTCGATGCACAACGTGGTGCGGCCAACGAGCAGCAGATGCGTGAGATCCAGCAACTGCAGCAGGCAAACATCTTCGTCACGGTTATCCCGCGGCAAAACCAAGTCATCGTCCGCACCAGCGATCCCGAAACGATGCAGCAGATCGCGGACTTGATCGCCAAAGTTGACGTGCCCACGCCGATGGTGTTGCTGGAAGTAAAGATCATGGAAGTGACACTGGACGACGGCTTCACATCGATCTTCGACTACGAGTTCTCCGACGGCAGTTTGACCTCGGGCGGATTCAGCAACGGGAACATCCTGCCACCGGCGGCGGACATCTTCGACGATGTGTTCCCGCGTCGTGAGTTGCCGCTCGGCTCACCGACCAACGCGACCGCGGATACGACCGCGACGCCACCGGAAATCGAATTCGACTTGCCGCTCACTCCGAACGGCAACGCGCTGTTTCAGATCGTCGACGCCAGCTTTCGTGCACGCGTGCAGATGCTCGAGAACAAGAATCGAATCACAACGCTCGCTTCCCCAATGCTGATGACGGCAAACAACGAAGTCAGCCGGCTGTTCATCGGCAACGAAGTCCCGTTGAACCGTAGCTTCTCCGGCGGAGCGACGATTGGTGGCGTCGGCGGCGTGGCTCAAGGTGGTGCGAACACGACCATCGAATTCCGTCCGGTTGGTACCACGCTCTTGATTACGCCAAGCATTAACGCGGATCGAACGGTGACGCTTCGCATTCTGCAAGAGCGTTCCAACATCGAAGAAGACGGCGCAAATGTTCAAATACCCGACGGAACCGGCGGATTCTCGGAAGAGCAAATCGACACAGTCAACAGCCGCAGCTACAGCGGAACGGTCGTCGCCAAAGATGGAATGACGCTCGCGCTTGGTGGCTTGATCGACGAGTCGGTCGGCGACAATCGCCAGTCGGTCCCGGTACTCGGGAAGCTGCCCGTCGTCGGTGTGCTGTTCCGCGATCAACAAACCGGCAGACAACGGACCGAAACGGTCATGATGATCCGGCCGTACATCTTCAACACGCCGAGCGAAGCAACTTGCACCAGCGAGTGGTTGATGGATGAGCACAGCTTGCATCCGAACGCACCCGGTGGTGAGGGAACTCTCGGGACCTTCTCGCCACACGAAGTCGCCCGCCCCAACCCGCCGACGACTCCACTCGAAACGATCTTCCGCTTCCACAGCGTCGAGCCAAAGGACTTTTGATGATCGAGCTGCCAAAGCGAATGTCCGCCCGAGGTTTCAACATGAATGGAATCATCGCCGTGAAGAAGTCGACTGCGCTACTCGTGTTGTCGTCGATGGTCCTTGTTGCGACGGGTTGTAGCGTTGCTCAGAAAACGGGCGAGTCGCTCTTCGGAAAAGCGATGCTTGAAAAGCTTACGCCGGGACCGTCGAAAGAAGACGACGGTCTGAAGATCGGCCCGACGAAAGTTCTCACCGACGCAACCGCGCTCGCGTTGGAGCTACCCGAGTCGGATCTTCAAGCACGCGAGAAGTTTCATCAGAAGTTCAAATCGCTCGTTGATGCCGAACGCTACGCGGCGGCAACGGTTTTGGTTTCACGACAACCGGACTACGCCTATCAAATTCTGTCGAGCGAATTGAGCCGTGGAGATTCATCGCTCGAGGATCTCGCGGCCGCTTATGATCGGTTTTGTGGCGGAACGCCGAATTGGCAAACGTTGGCAAACCATCCTTCCCAGCAGCCCATCGAAAACTACTTCGCGGGGCGCAAGCAGTTTCTCGGAGCAATTTCCAACGGACGGTACGCGGCAACCGAAGAGGTGAACCTGGTCGAACTCGCCGAAGCGGCAGGATCGGAGGCACTGATCGTGGACGCGTATTACCAGCATGGTATCGGTGCACTACTGCGTCAGGACAACGCAACCGCCGCGGACCTCTTCGCAGCTTCGGCGGATCACGCCGCCGATCGACATGGCATGCAAGCCGCATCCGCAAAGTTGATGTGCAGCGAATCCAGCCGGCGTGCCGGTGACTTCGCACGTGCGATCGAAGAGTGGCAACAGTCCGTACAAATCGCATGCTCGCAAATTCGCAATCGAAATCTAACCGACCCGAATTTCTGGGATCAGGCTGCTTATCTGCAACCCGTTGGAACCGCTTGGCCCGCCGATATCGTACCCACATTTGCGGGAATCGGGCGCGGCAACGCATGTGTGATCCGCACTGAACTCTTGCGTCAACTCTCAGTGATCGAAGAAGGCACGGTCCTATCAGGCACGGTGCCGCCAGCTTGCTGGGTGGAGTCCGCCGTCGGATCGTGGCGAGCCTCACGGGGAGAATCGCAAAAGTCGCTGCTGAGCCTCAAGAAGGCCGAGTCGCTCACGGACTCGAAAGCCGCCAAGGATTGGCTGCGCATCGCGCAAGCACCCGTGTTGGTCCAAGTCGGGCAGAACGGCGCCGCGACCTCGCTGCTCGCGCCCCTGATCGCACGTGAAGACAACTCGCCAGAAATGCTGGCCGCGATGAGCAAGCTGGGCGTGATCAAGCTCTCGACCGGCGCGTCACGACACGGTGTACGTCTGCTACACCGCGCGGTGATTGACTCAGACGGCATCGACTGGCCGGGCAAGTCGACAGCCCGCGCCGACTTAGCGCTCGGCATGTTGATGATCGGTGAAGATGCCGAAGGAATGGCGCAGCTCGAACAGGCTCAGTTGCAGTTCGAATCAGAGGCCGAACTGGAGCAGTTGGCGAAATCACTCACGAACCATCAGAAGTACCTGAAACATCAAGAAGCGGATAAGACGCGGATCGCTGCGATCACGGAACGTCTTGAATCACTACAGCTTTAAAGACCCGATCAGTTCTAACGCACCAACAAATCTCAATCACCTTCAGAAGGGAACGGATTCCATGATCAGATATTCGCTCTTGCTCTTTCACTGCATCGGCTTGTTTGCCGTCGCATCGGCGCAACAGCCGATCGTTGCCGAGAACGCCGAAGCAGTACTGATGCACCAAGCCGTTGAAGAAGAAGCTTGCTCCGACCCTTGGGCTCGGTTCCATGGGTTCATCTTTCGCCGCTATGCCGGAAGCGTCGAAATGGAGTCCAAGACTCCGTATCCGAAAAACTATTTCGGACGATTTACGTTTCTGCCTTGGAAGCCTGACTGGGTCCGAACGCCCGCCAACGCGTTGCGTCGCAGCCAGTATCGTCACCATCAACGCGGGACCGGAACCACCAACTTGCTGCATGGGATTCCCGCGGGAACCGTCGTCAGCCCGCCGCTGATGATGCAACCATTGTCACAACCTGCCCCGATGGAATCGAAGCCAATGGGGACCCTGGAAGACGTCCAGCTGGAGGAGTTGGGGCCGATTCCGAATTAATCGAAGCTCCCTCAAACGACCCACCGGCGGTTCGACGAGCCGCTGTTTGACCGGCGAGTTCGGTCGAACTACGATCGTCATTAGCACGGTGAGGCCAGCCAGCCGACTGGATCTTTTGCGAATCCGCCCAAACAAATGGGCAAGCCAGCCAAGCCTCGATTTGCTGCACGCTTGCCCCCTTTGATTCGCAGGTCCCACGCCCATGTTGCGTTGTCACTTGATAGGCTCGGCGAAACGCCGACTTCGTTTCGAGAATCTTGAATCGAGACGAATTCTGGCCGCCGATTTTCCTTTCGTGCCCGGCGATGTCAGTGATCGAATCGATTCACCGTTGGAGATCGAGTTCCTTTTCGGACCCTCGATTCGCACAAGTCCGGAAGCTCTTGAACTTGTCGAAAGCGCGGCAAATCGGTGGCGTCAATTTATCGAGGATCCGGTCACGGTACTGATCGAGATCGATCTGGTGAGCGACCTGCCCGACAACATTTTGGGTGGCGCGATTTCAAGCACGATGGACATCGATTACGGCACGCTTCGTCAAGCACTCATCGACGACGCATTGATCGAACCGGATGACGCGATCACCGACTCCTTGCCCACGCCGGACCAACTCACTTGGAACGCACCCCTCGGCACGCTGGTTGATCCCAATATTGAGTTGAACACTGCGTCGGCGAAAGCGCTCGGTTTGCTCAATCCCAACGACCCGGACTATCTGCTACCTGATGCAACCATCATTCTGAACGCGAGCTTCTTCAATGCCGTCACAAATCCTGGTGGTGCAGGCGACGGAGGCGGAGACGAACCCGACGTTCCGGATGTCCCTCCCGGCGTCGATCCAGGCGACTTGCAGTCCGATCATTTCTTCGTTCCGCCGGGGCGATACGCCAACGAAGATGTCCAGTTCCACGGCGATGTCTCGGACGTGCAGTTTTTGACAGAGATCTCCGACGCATTCGAAGCAACTGTCGTGCACGAGATCGGACACGCTCTCGGATTCCGCTCCGGCATCGATGGCGTCTTCGAGGGGAATCTGACACCGACGGTGATGGATTTGTTTCGATTTGCCTCCGACGTCAGAAACTTCAATCCAGCCAGTCCCGAGGAGTTTTCCACGTTCACCAGAGAATTGCGTAGCAACGTTGAAGCGGAGATTGACTTTGTCCTCGATGCTTGGGGAACGAGTCAGGTCGCATTCCCGGTGGAGCGTGGAGTGACGGGAGGCGGATTCCAAGCGAGTCATTGGCTCGACGAAGACTTGGCCGGAACGAACATCGGCATCATGGACCCGACTGGCGGGATCGGCACGGTCAGCCGCATCACGTTGGCGGACTTAAGAATGTTTGATCTACTGGGATGGGACATCGCGCCGCCCGGGCAAACGCTTGAGCAAACGGCTCCGGACCCGAGAATCCTGCCGCAGGATGTCAATCAGGACGGAACCGTTTCGCCTGCGGATGCCTTGATGGTGATCAATGCACTGAACGTTTCCGGCGGCTCGGAAGCCGAGCTGGCAGAGAACCTGGATGTCAATCAAGACGGAGTGACTTCGGCGATCGATGCCTTGCTGGTTATCAATCATTTGAGCCGACTACCGATCGCGGATCCGCCGACACCCAACCGCCAAGGGAATTTCGACGTGCTGGACGAGCGGCTTTTGCTTTTCAGTGACGCCGCCGCCGTTGACAGCCTCTTTTGAGTTCTGTGTCAGAACAGTTTTGCGAATTCGATTGTCTCGGCCTCACATTTGTAGGTGGGCTCTTGGAGCTCTTGTAGCCGGCATTTCACCGGCCGCACAGAGGCCAGCTACAGGTTGTCAAACTTTTCCGGCTGCAGCGATTCGATTGATATTTTCACGTTTTCGGGACGATCCTATTGAACGTGCCCGCGTCCTGCCAGCCAATTCGGTAGCCACGCAGTCTCGGGATGGATGGACAAACCTCCACTCGCGCACGATGAAGTCTCTCGGATGCCACGAACAACGATCGCAGTTTTTCTCGGACTCACCTTAGTTTCCACTACGTTTGCTCAGTCTTCGCGACGAAATACGGTTGCGGTCGGTGATCTGAGTTCCACAAAGACGGAATCGACCGGGCAAGGTTCGACCGGGCAAGGTCTTGAACAAGTCGATTTCACACAGCAGATTTCGAGCGGTGCCTTGTTGGACTCGGTCCAGCCGGTCGGCCAACCCTGCGGCTCGGAGAACCCCAACTGCGATGATTCGCGAATTGACTTTCGCAGTTTCATGCCGATTTCACGAACCAGGAGCGATTGCGACGTCGGTCGACCCTGCTTCCAGAACTATTTCGGATCAATTAGCAGCGTCTTCCTGTCGAGAGAAGCCGGCGACTTCCAAGTAAGCTATGACGTCGGGGGCGGCAACACGCGCACCGCCAGCCTGAATCATGGTTTTAACGCAGGCCTCGAAGCAACGCTGGCAATGCGAACGGGACCGACGGGCCGATTCGAGGTAACTTATCTGGGGGTGAACGACTGGAGTTCCGACAACCGAGCCGACTTCGTTCCGCTCGGTGGCGGCCCGAGTCGGCTGTCAAGCTTCGACACCTACACGGCCAACTTGAACGACTTGCAATTCAATTTGGTGGCGATGGACCCTTATGCGAACTGGGACTGGCTTTTCGGATTTCGCATCATTGATCAGCGGGACGAGGCTGAATCGCTGTTGACGGTGGATGACGGACTGGGTGGACCAAACTCGGTGTTCACGGAACGGGTTTTCGCCGAGGCGGCAAACACGCTGTACGGTTTCCAAGCGGGCACACGCTACGGACGATCGTTCGGACTGCTCACCTTCGACAGTGGTGCCAAGCTCGGTCTCTTTCACAACTCCACGTCTCAGGACGGCTCACTGTTCGTCGGCGGCGTGACCATCGACGGCATCCCCGAAGCGACTCTCTCAACCGATGGCGGCGAGGTCTCCGTGATGGGTGACTTCCATTCGCGGCTCTCCTATCGGGTAACCGCATCATCCGAAATGCATATCGGTTATCGAGCCCTCGTGTTTAGCGATATCGTCCAGTCGGCGGAACGCGACGGGCAATCGGCCGATGCTTCCGGCCTCGGATATCACGGCGTCACCTGCGGCATCACGATCTACCGCTGATCCAGTCGTGAACACTCGGGAAAGCCAATCGATTACTCGGCCGTGAGCAGGCGTGTGTCGGGATGCTGTGAATACCAGGCGAACCAGAAGGCCCGGTGCGCCGGCAGACGGTCGAGTGTGGGTTTGTCGGGATCATCCAGGCATCGAAAACCTTTTTCTTCGGCCTGCCATCGGTTCCCGTCGTCATCGACGATCGATCCGTGTTCGGCCCGCTGGTACTTGGTCGTCGGTTCCGCGTATGCACGGCAGGCTCCCGACGAATCCGTAATCACGATGAACTTCTGATCGCCGATTTTTTCCTCAACGATCGGGTGCTCCTTGAGGTACCGAACATCAATCGCCAGCGGAGTCGCTGCCACATCATTCGTCCGGACGATAAAGACTTCATCCTTGGCGGCAAGACGATCGTCCAGTGAGGGAACAGTGAACATCAAGTCCTTTGACGCGAAGTAATCACGATACGCAACTCCTTCACCGTAGTCTCGCTCATGGCCGGTCTCTAACGAAAGCACCAAGGTGTTCGGATGGTCGGCCTTCCACTGTCCCCAAGTCGTGGTGACCACCGGGATCGTTTCAAGCTTCAGTCCGTTTCCGGTGAGTGGCCCCACAACGGGTTCTCCGGCTATCGAGGACCAAAGCGATTTGGTTTTCTCGTCGAACATCAGCTTGTTACTTCGGTAGAGAAACCCGCTGGTTCCGAAGTCGAACTCGAGCTCGCCCGCATTTGACTTGTAAAAAATCACGGCTCCACAGAGCGTGCAGTAGACGCCCGTCACGCGATCACCGGCGATCGAATCCTTCACCATTTCATGCCAGGCAAGAATTCGTTTTGGATAAGCCTTCGCGCGACCGCCACCGGTAATGCCAAACACGACGTCCGTGTCGGCGAGGTACTCCGCCTCACCGGCCGACAGCATGGCTGGATCATCCAGGGGCGGAATCCCATTACGTTTCACGCCGCCCCAACGAATTTCATCCAACCGGATGTTACGTTTTCGATCTCCGGTGAAGAACTCTTGAAAGGTTTCATCGACGAGGCCGCCGTAGAAATCCGCTTTGAACTGGGCATAGAACTTGTACGTCGGCTCGGGCAGAGACCAAATGTGCCGGTACCACGCGTCTAAGTCGGTACCGAAGTCAACTTCAAGCCTTCGCCTCATCAATTCAAGAGCACCTCGTGCGGTCGCGCCACTCGGAGCAAACCTCAACGTCTCGAGCAACATCGTCGCCGTTGCGTCGTGCCAGCGGTTATTGATCCGCATCAGTGCGTAGCCGATCTCTTCGGTGTCATCGCCCAATAGGACCGTAAAATCTGCCGCTTCAATCTCCGCCACCTTCTCGGGTGAAACCTCTACTTTCTGGGTTTCGCCCTTTGGCTCAGGTTCCTTCGCGAACTGTCTGCGGACTCCAACGATTCCTGTGACGGCAAGTCCGAAGGCGGCAAAAAGAATGAAGGGAAGTCTTGGCTTTTTCATCGGGATCAGTTTGGGCCGGTGTGCTGGGAGGCGAAATCATGCAACCTATCGAGCCAAATGTCCATGCATGCACGTTGCTCGCCAATGAACCTGCGTTAATTGCATGTACATCACATCGGACTGATTCGCCGGAAACTGTCATCGACCAGGAATGTGGGCAACACGTTGCCGGGCTTTGCATGTGAGCCGAGACAACTACCAACGATCGATCAGCATGTAGATCTGAACCGCATTGCTGAAAACAATGCCGGTCATTCCAAGGACGGCGCCAAGCAGGACAATCGATCGGATTCTCTCCAGCAAAACGAGAACGACGAAGACCATCAATGCCTTCATCCAGATCAAGCCGTACGCGCTGAACTCGCTCAGCAAACGCCGCATGATCGGGTTGAACTCCGCATCCAGGCCGAACTTTTGAACCACCAACACGGTCTGCACACCGTCAACGATGGTCAACGCGAGGAGAAGATAGAACAGCCGCGCCTTTAAACCTTCTCGGTTGACCCCCGAACCGTCATCTTTCTGGAATGTGAACCGGAACAAACCCACAGCTTCGGTCTCTTGCAACACGGAATCGATCGGCCGGAACAGTTCAAGCACGAAGCAAGCGTCCACGAAATGCAGATTGCGGGCTCACTCAGATGGCTGGTGAGTGTAGCGAAGTAATCAACTCACCGACGTGCATTCCGATTCGGGACTCGCCGATGACGAAAGCCGATTCGTCGGTCAAACGAGATTTGCGACACGTTTGCCCGGTCTCCACGCCTGCTTGCGGTCCGGATTTCCTCGTTGACGAGAGCTACTGCCTAGCTCGGTGGAGGGAAGAGTAGGGTCAGAAATTCACAAAAAAGAAAAAATCAGAGGATTTGCAGGTGTAAATCCCGAATTTCTGTCGGTACTATTACCGATCGTTGAGACGGATTCTCAACAAGAGCGAGCAAGCAATCTCGATGTAGCCAGCAAGCGATGCCATGGTCGGCAAACAGTGTCCTTTCCGGCGTTCTCTCCGCCGTTGATCGGTGCTTGTGTGCGTGCGCAAGAGATTTAATACAAGTGGTTGGTGGGTTCACGCAGGCCCAGCATCCAATGCATTCCCCAGGAGATTCTGTCGATGCAGAATAACTCGTTCCGAAACCGTTCTCGCGGTTTCACCCTGATCGAATTGATCATCGTGCTTGCCGTGCTCGCATCCTTGGCGGCACTCGTCGTACCAACTCTCGGTTTTGTGAAAGACCAGACGGATACGTCACTCGCCGCCAACGGTGCACAGCAGGTTCTGAATAACCTTGAAACGTTCAAGGCTGCGACTGGTCGATATCCGAACCGCATGGATTCACTGATTGATGATAGCGGACAGTTTTATGCTCCCGTCTATGATATCAGCGGTGGCACGGCTCCCTACATTGGTGAAGTGAGCGGTGGCGGTGACTTCACCTGGTATTTCATTCAAAACGGTGCCGGTATGAGTGAAGTTGCTGTTCACGACAGCAGCAACATTCCCGGCTCCAGCAGCTTCGACCCCAACGCTCCCGGCATCGCTCAGCCGATCAGTTCGGCGCCGTTGAATCTGGTTCAAGCTGGCACGTCCCATACCGGAAAGCGTGGGGACATCATTAGCACCTGCTACCCGAATCAAGATCCAGTCGACGTCGCCAACGGACGTGCTACCGTGCCGGAAGGACATACGATGTTACTTCTTGGCGTGGGTGCGACCAACTCGGCTGTTGGTGCGACGATGGCTCAAGCGCCTCTCGCTCCGACGAAGTCGGCTTACAATCCCGACGACTACGATCGTTTCATTGCTGTCTTCGACGTGACTCGCGGGGGCCCGAACTTCCGTGGACAAATGACTTTGAAGGCTGTGCTTGACCCGCAGTTCAATGTTGTTGCTCGTAACATCGAAGCTTATCAAGCGTCGACTCCGGATGATTCCTTCGGCTCGTCAGCCCCAGGCGCAACTCCGTAGCCCCGACGTCCGCGAAGCGCTACAGCATCCATTGGTGCGTTTGATACTTTGTAAAGCCTCGTCACGATATCGTGGCGAGGTTTTTTTATGCCGGCGAAGACCGAACGAATTGAAGCACCAATAAGCGAATCAGTCGCTCGCCGAAGACTCCACAAACGTTGACGTGCGAAAGCCTACACACCCAAACAAGTTCATCGCTCCCGTCGTGATCGCCACGATGACGGTGCTTTGTTACTTGGGCAGTTTTCGTGGCCAGTTTATTTTTGACGACTATGACTCGCTGATTGCTAACTCTGATCTTCATTCATTAGAAATCGATAGACTGCAATCAACTTTCGGTTCTACGCGCCAGTTGGTGGCCTATACCTTCGCCGCAAATTATTACATCGACAAGCTTGATTCGTTCGGTTACCACGCCGTAAATCTCATCATTCACCTTCTGGCCAGCCTGTCTGTCTATGACTTGACGGGAAGGCTACTCGTTCGATCGCGATGGGTCCGCAAGAACGACAATTCAGACACACGCTCTCGAGTGACATCGATCTCTTTATTCGCGGCAGGCATTTTTGCCCTTCATCCGCTGCAAACCAATGCCGTGACGTACATCATCCAGCGCATGGAATCGATGGCGGCCCTCTTTTATCTTTTGACGCTGATAACAATGGTTCGGTCGGCCGGACCAAACGGCCAGTTGCGGAAGCGTTGGATGGTGCTTTCGACAATTTGCTTGACGGCCGCACTATTCAGCAAAGAGTACGCAATCTCTGCTCCCCTCGTCGCAATTTTGCTTGACCGCGCCTTTGTCTCAAGATGCTGGACAACGTTCTTTCGCCACCGATGGCCCGTGTACGTGATGTACTGCGTGCCGGTAGTGCTGATGCTCTCGATGCTTGCGCCGAAACTACACCTGACACGCAATTTCAGCGGAAAAGACATCGCCGTCGATTTATCCGAGGAGCGGCAGAACACGCGAATGGCTGCGGAATCGGACTTGATGAGCGAGGACAGTCGAAGCGTTCCCTCAATCGTTCGACTGGTTGCGGAAGAAGCGGAGTCAATCCGGGCACCGAAGATCAAAGCAAAGCGTGGAATCACTCGAGTAGAATTCCTCGTAAGCCAGCCGCGTGTCATGCTTCACTATCTTCGGCTTTACGCTCTGCCGCGTGACCTCTGTTTTGATTACCAGTGGCAACCGGAATCTAATCTCTGGTTCGCCGCGATCGCGGTCGTGCCATTTGCTTCTGCTTGCGCGGTCGCTCTTGGACTTCTGTTGAAACCAGGGCGAATTTCCGGAGGTGGAGAAGTGTTCGGCTTGCTGCTTGGCTACCTCCTCGTGCATTCACCCAGGAGCAGCTTTCAAGTCTTGGATCTTGCGGTGGAGTATCGCATGTATCTGCCAGTTGCTTTTCTGGCTGCGCTTTCAGCAGTCCTTATGGACCGACTCTGCTACATGTTGCTCAAGCCAGAAAGAGCAAAGCGGTTCTTTTTTCTGGCTGGCGGGTGCTGCTGTGTTCTGCTCGCTTCGCAAACGATTTCACGGAATGAATTGTTTCAGTCGCGACTTTACGTGTGGCAGGATTGCGTCTCGAAGAGTCCTCTCAATGCTCGCGCGAGGCGGACGGTGGCTGGCAGCTTGGCAAACGAAGGTCGATTCGACGAATCGCTTCAGGAAATTCGCCGAAGTGTCGAACTGCTTTCCGAGCCCTATCTTCAACAGATCGACCCCGGCCTCGTCTATAGGTCATTGGGCGACCGTCTCCTTCAACTCGGGAGGTTGCAAGAAGCGAGATTGGCTTACCTGCAAGCCTTCAAATTGAACCCGGGCCTGCCAACCGTTTATGAAGGTTTGGCAAGACTTGCGATCGCTAACGATCGCTCAGACCAGTCGGAACATCTGGCCAACTATGCTGCTCGCCTTCGTGGAGCTGCGAAGGGATTTCGAAAAGAAAAGAATGAAGGCTCAAAGTGAATGGAAAACACGACGACAACGCACAAAAATCTTGACACCCCCCATGCCCCCCGCGTAGAGTTTCAATCAGGGGAATACTGATGAGAAAATATCAAAGTTTATGCATCTTCGGGCTGCTTCTGGCGTTTTCTGGAGCGGCACTCGGGGATGACCCGGCGCTCCGGTTTCTACGAGAAGCGAAGTATCGGGCCGAATACTGGAAGGCGAGAGGTTATACGTTTGATCCGCTCGTCATGACGGCGGATTCGATGGATCGCCAAGTGCAGGCATTCCAGCGTGCGGACTATTGGAAAGAACGTGGCTTCAAATTTGACGCAACGAAGCTATCTGCCTTCGCAATGGACCGGCGTGCAGAGGCTGGATTGCGGGCCGAATATTGGAAACGTTGGGGTATCGAGTTCGATGCCAGGCTGATGGATGCAGCAACGATGGACGAAGCTGCCGTCAAGCTTCAAGCGATTCGAAAGAAGATGCAGGAGATCAAAGAGAAGACTGGCGAGTCGCCTGCAATCATCATTGACAAGAAGGTCTCCGATGGGCTGATCGCTGCTCCTGAATTGAAAACCGGTAAAGTGGTCGAGCGACGAACGGGACCGGCTCCCGTTACACCGATTCAAATGACCAACAACTTGAACGGCGGCGGGCTTGGCGGCGGCTTGGGCAACCGCGGCGGTGGAATTGGACAGGGCCGCGGTGGCGGAGGCTTCAGCCTATCGATCGGCGGATCAGGCGGTCGCGGCAGAGGTGCAGCGGCCCAATTCACGTTCCCACCCGGCGTCGACCCCGACGACGTCTTGGAGCAGTTGAGCGGGCAATAGCACTCGCAGTGCAAACGTCGCTGCCTTCATCTTCCCGGCAGCTTCGTTCGGCCCGGCCGGCTTCATTTCCGCCATCGTGGGCGGTTAATCCGACGCACCAGTTCTCAGAGGATTCTCTACGCCGGCCATTTTTGCCGGTAAACACGGCGGGGTGGAGCATTGTGTGAGGGTTGGTACGCGCAATGCATCATCGCGAGAGGTTGATTTTCTTTGGCCCTCTCCAATGACCCGCACAGGATTTCGATGTCACCCCAAGACAGGTCACCCCAAACCAAGTCGAGTCTACCCCACGCGCCGAATCGCTCGATTGCCACCATAAGAACCGGCTTCACGCTCGTCGAGCTTATTCTGGTCTTGTTCATCATCGCCGCCGTCGCCGGACTCGTGATTCCACAGCTTTCCATGCTCGGCCGTAGCACGGACATGGCGACCAGTGCCAAAACGCAAGCTGATCTCGCTAACAACATCAGTGCTTACTTCATCTTGCAGAAGCGCTATCCGCTGGGAATGGATTCCCTTCTCGTAGGCGACGGCTCTGGAGTACCGACGGAGGTCTACACTCCTGCCGATGACTCCGCGGGTGATCAAGTTTCCGGATTGCCAGACTCCGGCCCCCACCTGGACCGTGATCTGGAAATGGTTGACTTGGCGGACACCTCCGCTGGAGCCAGCGTTGGTTTCCAAGAACGCGGCACACGCGGTCTAACGGGATTCTCTCTTTCGTTTACTCGGGGTGTTTTTGAGTTCGTCTACGACCATGACCGAAGCGAAATAAACTCACACGACTCGGCAAAGTTCACCGGTG
>JBCCOI010000101.1:0-15744 GCA_039025515.1 Planctomycetota bacterium | reverse complement strand
TGCTGAACCAGTCGTCCCAGGTGACGGCGCGAGAGATCAACCTGTTTGGCCAGTGAAGACACAGCGCAATTGCCGGAAGTTTTGTTCATCTCCGCGATGACTTGTTCCATAATTTTATTTGTGGAAGACGAAGCAATGCGGGTAGCTACCCAGGATTCCAGGAGTTTGATGCACTCGAACTCGGTGGGTGCACCCATCAGCCTGTCGGAAAGTTCGGTCATCGATGAAGACTCATCAACGACCTGCGTCACATCTTCGCAGAGATCCAAGACTTCCTTCATAGGAATCCCCAGAACGGGAAGCCCGCCGATGGAACTGAGCTGAACAATGAAAAGATGACTTGATGACTCTATTCGAACATCAAACTCCTTTGTGCGGGGCCCTGAAAGACAACATCGCGCCCAAGCGACTCCGGCATTATCCGTGGAGGTGAGCTTTGTTCCGTCTCGCTGAAAAACCAAGTACGGCGTAGCGTCTGGCAGAACACGAGCGTCAAGATCTTCCGACTTGTCGGTCTTGATCGTCCAAATTCCTCGGAGAATCCCTTCCAAATGCCCAGGTGCTTTGTACCAGCTTGAGTTCATGGAACTGCTTGTTATCGGCAAAACGAATAGAACAGAAGGATCAACCGCGGCTTGATCTGCTTTGTCGCCATTGCGACTTGCCGACACCGTGCAGTTCGCCGTCGTCTCCTTCGACCGCGGTTCTACCCAGAATGATGTCGAAAGTGACTGTTAACTCACCCAAGCTCGAATTCTCCAAGGGTTTGAAGTCGCCCAGCAGGGTCTTCTGAGATTCGGCATCAAGCCGATTCAACAGTCCGTCGCGTTGGTTTCCTTCGTGCCCTTTAACGTAGAGCTGCGTTGTAAGAACCCGTTTTCCGCCGCGGCTCACCGCAATGTGGATATGTGGTGTTCGCCCCGGGTAAGGAACAGGCTTAATCGTTCGGAAATAGTAGCGTCCCTTCGAGTCGGTCAGAAAACGTCCATAGCCCTGAAAGTTTTTGTCTTGATTTGCGCGGTTCGTTTTGTCACCGCTGTGGATATAAACCGCGTTGTTGTCGACTTGCCAGATTTCAACAAACGCGTTTCGGACGGCTTCGCCTTTCTGGTTCATCACCCTTCCGGACATGTGCGTAATCTCACCGACGGCAGGCGTGATTTGATCGTTGATCACCAAGAGGTCGTTGTCGGTGTCGAGCGGCATCTTGTCTGGATAGAACGGTCCTTCTGTCTGCGAAGGCGTTTGAATCAAATCGGCAAAGACACCCGGAGTGAATAGGGTGGTCGATCCGACGAGGATTCCGCTTTGAAGAAGCCGGCGTCTACGCATTGCGTGCATTTCAGTGCTCATTGCTTTATCCGTGTAGAGAAGACGGTGGGAGAGTTCTTGGCCTAACCCCAATTCTTGTCGAAAGTTTCGGTGCTCACTTGGTCACCCTTCTATTTTAGAAAGATCCACAGCTCGATTCGTCTCCGTAGCTGATGAAGACATCCGTCCGAATCACGCTCATTGCATCGTCTTTGCCGCTTTCCAACGCCCGTAATTCAATTTCGTTCATTCCGTCCCTGAGCGAGGCAATGGGGATGTCAAAGTAGACTGCAAGACGCTTGATGCTGGCGTCGTTGACCCCAACGTTCTTGTCAGGCCGTCCACTGCCGGTGACTCGCTTCAGGGGGATTGGCCTTTGGTCGGGTTTGATCCTTTTACCCAACACTCCATTGAGCCGGACCTCAAAGCGCTTGTCCGGATTCGCCTGGACGACCATCGTGATCCAGTCGGGCTGATTGTTCGCGACGTCCTCGAAAGCACCGAACTCGATGCGGCGGGTCTGGCCACGCGGGACATCGATGGGGAGAGGATTGAAGTACGGCAGGTCCTCGTACTGTCCATCCGTCCCCCAGGCAATCGAGTAGATCTTGTTTCGACCCGCGAGTGTCTCGAGCGAAGCGAGTTCGTTTACCAAATGCGGATGCGGACCGTTCAACTGCTCGCCCGACATCCAGCGATCGTAGTCGCGACGCGATTGTTGCATCCAGTTGAACAGCAACAATCCCTCAGCTTTCTCGCTGCCCCACATGTTGGCCGCCATCGCACGGTACTGGCCAAAGCTCGCGCTATGCCCGAAGCCGTAGTTGCGACGCTGAAGTGTGGCGTAAATCTGTGCATCGGTTTCGCCGAGCGAACGACGGAATGCGTCGACCTGAAGATTCGGGTCCTGCTTCATGAACATCGAGACGGCGAAGAAATCAACCAGTCCTTCACTCGCCCATGTTCGAACGTCCATCCCCACTCGCTCACAATACTCAACCGTCGGCGGGACGCGCAAACCGAGTGTCATCTTCTTGCCATCCATAGCGTGAATGGATGTATCGACCAACTTTCGTACTTCGCGAAGCAATGGCCTGCGCCGCCAAAGTCAAAAGGAGTGTTGACGCGACAATTTGACGAAACATGGGAGCTTTCTGATGAAAGGATGGCGGCGGAACCCGGCGTTTGCCACTGTCGAATGATCGATCGATCCTAAATCGAACCGCCCCAGCCTAACTTCTCTCGCAACGTTCGATAATCATTTTGCCCCGGAACCGACAGCATTCGAAAGCAATGATCGGACTTTCTGACTTCGATCCGATCATCGGCCAGAATGGGGCTGAGGATACGACCGTCGACAACGACGCTTGTGGAATCGTTCGGTTCCGTCACGGTGATCTCGAACACGGTGTCAGCGCAATCGACGAGTGGACGGTGCGTGAGCGTGTGTGGGCTAATCGGTGAAACAACCACGGCGGAAAGATCTCGACGCAGAATCGGTCCACCGGCAGACAGGTTGTGGGCCGTCGAACCGACCGGTGTTGAAATGATCAAACCGTCGCACTGGTAACGCGTTGCCAGGTTTCCGTCAGCGAATAGATCGATGCCCAGGATTTGGTAGGGCGGACCACCCAGGATCGCAACTTCGTTGAGCGCCAACTGTTCCGCCACCGTTTCGCCCTCGCGGACGACACGGATGTTGAGCATCAAGTGATCGACGACGACGAACGCTCCGCAACAGACTTGCGGCCAGACTTCGAGAAAATCATCGGGTGCGAGAGCCGCGAGAAATCCCAACTTGCCGCAGTTCACCCCCAATACAGGAACTTGTCGCCCGCGAAGCTGACGTGCGGTCTGAAGAATGGAGCCGTCACCGCCGAGCACGATGATGAGATCAATCTCGGGGTCATCGAATGTGTAGCTGAACGAAAAGTCTTCCGCGACGATTTCCGCGTGCTGAGCAATGATGGGTCGCAGCCGAATCGATTCATGACGTACCCTCTCGCGTCCCGGAGCACCGATGATGACGACGCGCGGGGTGGAACGTTTACCGCCGGGCCATTGGTCGCGGGTTCGGTGCTCGTTCGGCTGGTCAGAGGCCGCTTCCCCGTTCATTTCAGAAGGTTTCGGCCGCTTGCGTTTTGCCGAGAGTCTCCTTGGTCTGACGTCCAACGGCGTCCCGACAACGATTCGCGATTGCTTCTGGGCTCAGGCCGCATTGGTGTAGCAAATCGTTCCGATCGCCATGTTCGACGAACGAATCTGGCAGTCCGAGGACATGAACGTCGTGCGTGGCGAGTCGCTGTCGATTCGCCGACTCAAGGAACGCCGACCCGAAGCCGCCGACTTTCGTGCCCTCTTCGAGAGTTACCACAAACCTTCCGGATTCGATGCTGCTGCGAACCATCTCTTCGTCGATCGGTTTTGCAAACCGTGCATTGACGACCGCGACGTCCAACTCGCCGGCCAGCAAGTCCGAAGCGGCGATTGCATTTTCCAGCATCGCTCCGAAGGCGACGATGGTTCCATCCTTGCCCTCTCGGATACGCTGGCTCTTGCCCACTTGAATTTCCTCGGTGGGTTCACCACGACGCATCGCGGAGGCTTTCGGGTAACGAATGCTACACGGGTGTTCGTGCGACATCGCCATGCGGAGCATCATGGGCAGCTCTTCGGCATAACCCGGCGCCATGACAACCATATTGGGGAACAAACGCATGTAGCCGATGTCATACACACCGTGATGTGTTGGTCCATCGGGTCCCGTCAGGCCGGCGCGGTCTAGCATGAAGACGACGGGAAGATCTTGCAGACAAACTTCCTGAAAGATCTGGTCGTAACTGCGTTGCAGAAACGTGCTGTAAATATCAACGATCGGACGAGCGCCGGTTTTGCACTGTCCTGCCGCAAATGCAACCGCGTGTGATTCGCAAATCCCGACGTCAAAGAACTGTCTGGGAAACTTTTCGCGGACCAGTTCCAACTTGTTTCCCTGGCACATGGCTGCCGTGATCACGGTCGCGTTTGCGTCGGCTTCCAGTGTTTCCTTGATCGCGTCGCGTGCGTGGACCGTGTAGGCGGGTAAGCCATCACTGCCGCGAGTCGTCACCGGCTGCCCGTCTTTGTCTTCGAAGGCAGGTGGAGTGTGGAAGAAGACAGGATCCGCGGCTGCCGGCTTGTAGCCATGCCCCTTTTCCGTCACCACGTGCAGAAGAACAGGTCCTTTCAGCTCGCGCACCATCGCGATGTACTTACGCAGCAACGCAATGTCATGCCCGTCGATGGGGCCGATGTAGCGTATCCCCAATTCCTCAAAGAGCATTCCACCCAGCAAGCCCGCTTTGACGCCCTCCTTCATCTGAGCGAGGAAGCGTTCGGCGGGATCACCGAACATCGGGATCTGTTCGAGAAGCTTTCCGACCTCCGCTTTCAATCCCGTGTAGTAAGGATTGCTGCGAAGTCGATCCAAGTATCCAGCAACGGCACCCACACGAGGACAGATCGACATCTTGTTGTCATTCAAAATGATCGTCAGGTCGTCGTTCAGTTCTCCCGCATTGTTGAGCGCTTCAAAGACGATTCCGCTGGGGAACGCGCCGTCGCCAATGACCGCCACGGTGGAACGGTCGCCTTGGCCGACGAGGAGATCACCGCTCCTCAATCCGACGGCGGTGCTCACACTGCAACCGGCGTGTCCGGTCATGAAGAGGTCGTACGGACTCTCGTGCGGGTTTGGATAACCCATCAGTCCGCCCTGGGTCCGGATGGACGGAAATTCGTCGTACCGACCCGTGATCAATTTGTGTGGGTAGACCTGATGGCCGGTATCCCAAATCAGTCGGTCGCTGCGGAAATCGAACTCGGCGTGGAGTGCCAGGCAAAGCTCGACGACGCCCAGGTTGGACGCGAAGTGGGCGGTTCGAGTTGCGAGAAGATTGCAGAGGACGTCGCGGATTTCATCGGCGACTTCTTCGAGCTGCTTTGGCGAGAAGTACTTGAGGCCTGTTGCATCTTGCAGTCCGGCCAGATGAGGGTGTTTGGGTTGGCTCAATGTGTTTCTTCCTTTGTAATCGCCGCAGCGATCCTGTGCTATCGGCGTCGATCAGGTCAAGCGCTGGGCTTGTGTTGTTCGCCGAAGCGAGCATTTCTTTTGAACGAGGGGTCAATCAATCGTCTTCGTTGGCGAAAAACCCCTAGTGGTGGAACTTGTAGTTGACCTTTACTTGGTAACCCGACGCGTAAGCGAGGGAACTGCGTGAATTGTCGCCTCGCTGACGCTTCGGGTTACCATTTTGTCTTCCGATACACTGAAGGTTTTTTCCGCGTTCCACCACTAGTTGGTGCGTTCAAGAACATAATCAGCCAGTAGGTTCAACCGCCAAGCCGGTTCGCCAAAAACGCTTAATTGCTGTTTCGCGTCGTTCACCAGTTGCCTGGCAAACTCCCGCGTTTGCGAGACGCCCAGCAGGCCCGGATACGTCAATTTTCCTCTGTCCAGGTCTTTGCCGACCCGTTTTCCCATGGCCGATTCGTCGGCCGTGTGATCGAGCAGATCGTCGACGACTTGGAAGGCCAATCCGAGATGCTCGGCATACTTCTCCAAGGCGAGACGTTGATCGGCGTTGCCTCCGCTGAGCAGTCCGCCAAGTTCCAGAGAAACGCGAAAAAGGGCACCCGTCTTGCGTCGGTGTACACTTTCCAAAAATCGCAATGGCTCCGCTTCGAAATGTTCTTCGTGCGATGATTTACGGGGTGAACCCGAATCGAGTTCGCCCATCGAACCGAGCGCTCGGGCAACCTCATCGGGCAATTGTCCCGACTCGGCGGCCAAGTCGTCGGCTTGTCCACCCACCAACTGCCGCGGGCCGGCGGCTTCCATCAGCAAGCGAACGGCTTCGGCACAAATCGCGGGATCAGAGATTCCGCCGCAGAGATGGCTCACGGCCAGCGGTTGAAGTGCATCTCCGGCCAGGATGGCGGTTGCCTCATCAAATTCAATGTGCACCGTTGGCCGACCACGTCGTAGGTCGTCATCGTCCATGGCGGGAAGATCGTCGTGGATCAGCGAATAGGCGTGAACCATTTCAACGGCCACTGCCGCCGGCATCGCCGCCGAGCGTTCCCCGCCACACGCTTCGGCTGCCATCAGCACCAACATTGGGCGAAGACGCTTACCTGGGGCCAGCAACGCATAACGAATTGCGTCGACGAGCCTCCGGGGACATCCGTTGCCGATGCCATCACAGGCACTCTCCAAAGCGCCCTCGATTTCACGAAGAAGATCTTCTCGGGCCTGCTGAAACCGGTCGGTCGGGACGGTCGGAGTCGTGCGCTGCTCGGAATCAACCATCAATTCGGAGGTGGGAACGGCCAAAACTCAAGTGCTATGCGGGGAAAACAGTTCCTGTGACACTTCGCCGTACGGAAGTGTGATGGGATGATACGGCCTAAAAAAGCCCCCCTGACGTATCCGCGTCGTCTCGAGGCTTTTTGGGGCGTCGTTTGGCGGCACGCTTTCGCTGTGGAGGATTGTCGACCACGGAAGCATCGGAATTCTCACTCTCCACCGGCTCCACGGAGGGGTTTCCCTCTTCGTCGACGCTCATGAGCACAGAAATGCGATGCTCTGCCCTACCGAGCATTTCGTGGCACCGTTTGATTCTTCGAATGCCCTGTTCATAGCGTTTGAGCGACTCCGACAGTCCGAGCTGACCACTCTCGAGGTCTCGAACCACGCTCTCGACCTCTTCGAGCGTACTTTCAAAGTCCACATGATCGGTATCACTGTCTCCTGCGGACTCCGCCATTGAGTCTTCTTCACTCATCTTATTGAGCTCTTCGGTGTGTGCTTTGACCCTCTATTGTGGCGAGCTAAGTGATTCTGTCGAGTTGTCGATGTAACGGCTCGCAGGTCTTCACGGAGCACGGCGAGCGACACCGCAGATGCTTCTTCATCGGTCGTCCTGCGACGTCCGCGTCTGTCACAGAAGCTCGGCAGGCATCCATCAAGCTCGCCCGGCTTTCGTCGAGCATTGGACTCGCCGATCCGGCTTCACTTTTCCGATTCTACGGAGACTAGCGAATGCACTCCGAGTATGACCTATCAAATCCCTTTCTTTCGGAACAGTCTTCTACCGGCAACAGTGTTGGTGACAAGCGAATCCTCCGAGCCGTTGAAAACAATACCGACTTACTCGAGCAATTGATCGGCATTCTTCAGTCGGGATCCGTTCCGCTTTCGTCCGTTCCGGCGGAAAATCCGGAAGTCTCCACTTCTCAGCTTGAGACCATCGAAGCACTTCAAAAACACATCCAAGTTCTCGAGCAGCAGATGCACGTGCTGTCGGACAGCAATCGAGAGTTGGCTGCCAAGGTTCTCTACGAAAATGACTTCCAGGATTCAAACGCGAACTCGTGGGAAGATCGCAAGCGACAAATTCAAGAAACTCTTCAAGACGAAACGTTTGATATCGATCAGTTTCTCGGCATCGTAGAACTGGATGGGCTGGAGACTCCGGACACCGCACAAGATGTTTTGCGATGGGTCGATGAGATGCGGCAGGAGAACCTGCGACTTACACGCAAGGTAAAGGGTCAGGAGTTCGCGAATGACCAGAACGAGAAACAGATCGAGCAGTTTCAGCTAACGATCGAAAAGCTCGAAAAGAAACTCTCCGAAGCATTCGCCAATCAGCGTGCCGTCGCCGCGATCGAGCTTCCACAAGCCTCTTCACCCGCCGAACAATCGGTCTTGGATGAGGATCCCGTCATCTTGCGAGAACGCGAGCGTTTGAGCTTCCTGCAACAAGAGTGCGAAGAGAAGATGCGAGAGATGTATATCCAATCTTCGCTCGAGCGTGCCAAAGCGTCGCGAGATCAAACGGAGTTGCAGCACCAGAACGAGAAGCTTGAGGAAAAGATTCGCGTACTCGAAATGGAGGTTAAGAAATACGAAACGAATCGTATGCGATAGTCACAGCCAAGCATCTGGGATCGACGCACTCACCGAGGCCGGCGCGGATCACTCAGCAACGGTTGTTGGTGTAGTCGCAGCCGGCTGAAGCCGGTACACCAGCGTGTGTAGTATGTGTTGGCTGCGATCAAGCGGGTCTGGTTGTGATTCCGGTTGGCAATGAAGAGAGATAGCGAGCCGCGACATCGGCGATTTCATCTGCCGTCACCGCACGAACTCGCTCGAGTGTTTCATCCAACGTCGTGTATTCATCGTGCATCAACATGCGGCTCCCGATGCTGAACATGCGATTGCTCGGTCGCTCGCTTTGCATGATGTATCCGGCAACCGTTTTGTTGATGGCCTGATCGAGCTCCGGTTGTGCCACGCCGTCCCGAACAAGATGTTCAATGAGATCGAACATAAACTTTCGATTCAGTTCCAAGTCGTCCGGTACGCAGACCAGATACGTGAGCCACGCGCCGTCATCACTGAACTCTTGTGGCCAGCACGTTGCCACCTCGGCCCGGCCGGTATCGATGAGTTCCCAGAAGAAACGACTGCCGCCTTCGTCACCAAGCATCGATGCCAGTAACCGGGCGGCGTGACGATTCGGATCGTTTGAGGATGGTCCCGGACCGATCCCGACCCAGTAGGCTTGCATCGCGTCGGGAACTTCGATGGTGTCTTCCAACGAAATGCCCTCGGGCAATTCGTTCGGAATGTCATCGGGAAGATGTTCCTCACCCGCGCGTGCTGACCATGAGGCCGTCCTTGATTCCAGATCAGAAACCAAATCGTCAAAATCAAGGTTGCCGGTCGCGGCAACCACAATGTTCTCGGGCCTGTATCGAAAGCGGAAGTAGTCTTGCAATCTCGACGCCGTCATGGAGCGAATCGATGCGTCTGTGCCAAGAACTCTCCGCCCCAAGCCTCGCGGCGAGAAGTGGATCTCCATCGCTCGTTCAAATCCACCGAACGGCGCTTGATCTTCATACTTGGCGATCTCTTCCAAAATCACCTTCTTCTCGATCTCGAATTCCTTCTCGTCCAGTTCGGGCTCCAACATGTCCGTGAGGAGATCGACGATTCGATGTTGAAACTTTGGCAAAACCGTGGCGTAGTACGCCGTTTGTTCCTCCGAGGTGTAGGCATTGGATTGCCCACCCAATTCATCGAGTTCGCGGTTCACATCCTCCGCCGAGCGGCGACTCGTCCCCTTGAACATCATGTGTTCCAAGAAGTGACTGAGGCCGGACTGAGGATCCAACTCATTCCGTGACCCGGCCCGTACGAAGTAACCGAGTGACATCGAATACCCGCGCGGGTCCGTTTCGGCGACGATGCGGAGTCCGTTGGAAAGCGTCGCTTGCTTAAACTCTGTCATAAGGGAGGTCATTGGTTGACGCTAAGCTCTTGTTCGCCGAGTGTGACGATGCGGTACTCACCCGGCGGATGTGCTTTCCAGTAGTCACGCACCGAATCCAATGTCAGGGCTTCGATTTGCCCGCTCAGTTCATCCGTGGACAGTGCTCGGCCGAGTTGGAAGTAGTCACTTGCCAGAGAACCGGCACGCGAAGCGCTTGATTCTTGCTCCATGATCAGCCCACTTTCGATCCTCACCTTCCAGCGATCGAGCTCTTCGTCGCTGAGATCATCAATCAGGTGTTCGATTTCGTGGAGTGTCACGTCCAGGGTTTCTTGAGCACGCTCCGGCTTGGTTCCCGCGTAGCCGAAAACCCCACCCGCATTAACCAAGGAGTGACAGCTCGCGGACACGGTGTAGCAGAGACCTCGCTTTTCGCGCACGCGATCAAAGAGTCGACTGCTCATTCCATCGCTGAGGATTCCGACTCCCGCACGCATCCGAAAGTAGTCGGGGTGCCCGTAGGGAATACGAGGAAACGCGAACGCGATATGAGTCTGGTTACTCTCGGCCTGCAGATGCTCGTAGCCCGCCTGGCCCTCGGGCTCTGGCGAAGGCTCTTCATTGGTGGATTGCCAATCTCCGAAGGCTGCTTCGGCAAGGGCCAGCACTTCCTCTGTTTCCACAGCACCGGCAATCGAAAGGATGGACCCGGTCGCCTGATACCGGGACCGGAAGAATCGTTGGACATCTTGGTTGGTAATCGCCTCGAGTGACTCCATCGTGCCCTGGTTGCCTCGACCCAGTTTTGGGCCGTAGTGCATTTCGCGAACCCGTCGCATGACTCGTTGCGTCGGTTCATCCTCAATCGCGCGAAGCTCTTGCACCATCATCATTCGCGCATCATCGAGTTGATCGGCGGGGAGATGGGGCCGGCGAACGATGTCGGCATAAATGTCGATGGCACCCGACAAAGAGGCGGCCGGCATTGCCGCACCGAACGACACGGTGGCCGTTGCCACACCACAGTTTCGATCGATGCCAAGATTGTCTTGAACGGCGACCAAGTCTCTGCTGCTGTAGGACCCCGCGCCACGCTGGACCATCTCGCAGACCATCGAGGCGAGTCCGCACTCGCTCTCCTGTTCATGTTGAATACCGCCGCGGAGCGCCAACGTCATCGCCGCCGTCCGCAACCAAGGCATCGGCTGCACCAAAACAACCATTCCGCTCGAGAGCTTATGCGTCGTAATCGGAGAAATTTCAATCTTGGGCGTGGTCGCCATAGGGTCGGTGACAAGTGCGTGAATTCGATTGGATCGGTGCGGCCACCGACTAAGGACCGATGGTGACCACTTCGACCGTCTTCACGCGGCCGATAAGCGTGTGGCTGCTGACGTCATCAACATGGATATCAAGCAGTTGACCGGCCTGGCGGCGATTTCCGTCAAAAACGACGATTCGGTCACAGTGTGTTCGTCCGGTCATCTGGACGACGGCCTGTTGCGAGTCGGACTCGTCCGAACCGGCTCGCTCGGCCTTCTTACTCGGTCCTTCCACCAAGACCTGGACGTCGCGTCCGACCAGCTTTGCATTCTCTTCTTTCGCAATCTGGTTCTGCAGTTCCAGCAGGCGGTGATTTCGTTCGGCTTTGACTTCCCGCGGAACGTCATCGGGAAGGCGATCAGAGGCCTTCGTTCCGGGACGAACGCTGTATTGGAAGATGAAGCTGTTCTTGAAACGACATCGCTCAACGAGGGCGAGTGTCTTTTCAAAGTCCTCGTCGGTTTCACCACAAAAACCCACGATGAAGTCGCTGCTGATCGCGGCCTCGGGAAGGATTCGCTCGACGCGTTCGATCATTTCCATGTATTGGCCGATGGTATAACCGCGTTTCATGCGGCGAAGGACTTCATCGCTGCCGCTCTGTGCGGGCACATGCAAATAGGGTGAAACTTTTGGCAGATCACGGACCGCGACCAGCAATCGCTCCGTCATGTCTTTGGGGTAGTTCGTGACAAACTTGATGCGGTCGATTCCGTCGACGTCATGGAGCCGATGGAGCAGATCGGTCATGTCCGTCTTGCTGCCGTCCTCGTGACGAAATTTGTAGCTGTTCACGGTTTGGCCTAGCAACGTGATCTCGCGGCAGCCTTGCTCCGCCAAAACCTTTGCTTCCGACAGAACCTGATCGGGATGACGCCCTTGTTCGGGGCCACGCGTGTTTGGAACGACGCAGTACGTGCAGAACTTGTCACAACCGATTTGAATTCGCAGATAGGCTTGAAACGGCGTCGGCCGCATCGTGGGGTCACGAAGCGGATCGAACGTCTCGTGGCTGCGTGCGACGACGGCCTGCTTTCCATCCTTTCGTCCCAACGAAACCGCCATCTGGCGACCCTCGCCCGAACGTGCCTTCTCCAGGAGTTCGGGAATCGTGTGCAGTTGTCCGGGACCGACAACAAGATCGACGTACGGGGCACGTCGAAAGATGATTTCCTGATCCTTCTGCGCCATGCATCCCATCACGCCGATTACTTTGTCGGGCGACTTCTCTTTGGCGAGACGCACTTTTCCGAGTGCGCTGTAGATCTTCTCCTCTGCGTGTTCCCGTACGCTGCAGGTGTTGTACAAGACTGTGTCGGCTTGATCCGGATCGTCCACTACGGTGTAGCCGTGACGTCGCAGGTCCGCGATCACCATTTCGCTATCCAGAACATTCATCTGGCAGCCGACCGTTTTGATGAAGACGCGATGAGTCATGGCGACAGGTGGTTTGAGAAACTTGAGGGCTTCGTGCGCTCGCGGATGCAGCCTTCGGCGACACGATTGCTGCGTCGATGGATCAGCCCACCGACGCGGGCTTCCGCTTCGGTTTGAAGATCTCCGTGGCGGTTCCGAAGTGGACCTCGCCAGCATTCATCAAGGTCTCGCTGAGTGTCGGGTGCGGGTGCACGCTTTCGGTCACATCGTAGACTTCGCATCCCATCTCGATGGCCAAGACCGCTTCGGCGATCAGCTCTCCAGCGCCGGAACCCGCGATGCCGCATCCGAGTACACGACCGGTCTCGGGATCGACCAACCACTTCGTCAGTCCATCGGTGATGCCGAGTGCTTGCGCGCGTCCACTTGCGGCCCAGGGATAGACTTCCACGGAAACATCGATTCCGTCGCGTTTCGCTTCCAGCTCGGTCAGTCCGGCCCAAGCGATCTCGGGGTCCGTAAAGACAACGGCTGGGATCGCTTTCTTGTCAAACGTTGCCGGCTTACCCGCGATTACTTCGGCGGCAACGCGGCCTTCGTGCGTCGCCTTGTGAGCAAGCATCGGATTGCCCGCAACATCGCCGATCGCAAAGATGTGAGCGTCCGCAGTTCGTTGCTGCGCATCCACTTCGACGAAGCCCTTGGCATCGACAACGACCGCCGTATTTTCCAGCCCCAACCCACTGGTGACGGGACGCCGGCCGATGCTGACCAAGACACGATCGAACTGCTCATGGCCGTAGTGGCCGGGTCCTTCGAAGGTGACTTCAACTTTGTCGGCAACGGCCGCCAGCGAACCGACCTTCGTGTTGAGCATGACTCGGCCGTCGCAGAGCTTATCGATCTTCTTGGCAAGCGGCTTGACGAGATCTCGATCGGCACCCGGCAGAAGCCCTTCGGCTAGTTCAACGACGGAGACTTTCGATCCGAGTTGAGCATAGACGGAGCCCATCTCGAGTCCGATGTAGCCGCCACCGACGACCAACAACGTTTCCGGGATATCCTTCAGGGCGAGCGCCCCCGTGCTGTCCATGACGCGATCGCTTCCGATATCGAACGCGGCAGGCATGGCGGGCACGCTACCGGTTGCCAAGATGCAGTGATCGAAGGTCAGCTGACCGCCTTCGGGAATCGACTCGTGATCACCTTCCAGTTTCAGGGTCGTTGAGTTGACGAATGAACCTCGAGCCTGAATGACAGTCACGTTCCGACGCTTTGCGAGATTCCCCAATCCTCCGGTCAGGTTGCTGATCACTTGGTCCTTCTGCGCACGGACGCGATCAACATCGATCGAAGGCCCACCGGGATAGACGACACCCCACTTTTCCCGCAAGTCATCGACTTCGTGCATCACCTTGGCGACATGCAGAAGTGCCTTGCTGGGGATACAACCCCGCAGCAAGCATGTTCCGCCTAGCCTTGGTTCGGCTTCGACGATGGTCACCTCCAGACCCTCATCGGCCGCGAGAAAGGCCGCCGCGTAGCCGCCGGGACCGCCACCGAGAACAACAACGGGACTATGCATGTTCAATCAACTCATCGAGCGTAAAAGACCGCAACTGGGGAGCGGTTCTCGTGAACCGCCCACGATTCCTGAAACCGATCGGAGCATCCGGGATCAACCGCCAAGTCGGCATCGCTCGCTGGTACGCAGCGAAGTAGGGTTGACCCTCGTTCCCTGACGGATCCTCGATCGGGATGCATACGGATGGGCTTTCGATCGGCCCATCCGATTGTATTCGCTGACCGTTATCGGGACAGGAATTCGACCACGGAGTTCGCGTCGACGGGCAAGCTGATGTCGCTTGAACCGGGCAGGCCCAGCATCGTCGCCTTCAGGTTTTCGCTATCGAACGAAATGAAGTCGAGTGCATCAGGAGCCGCGTTGGCGATGACGCCGCGATACAGGTTCTTGAGGTTCTCGCGGTTGCGGACTTCGACAATATCGCCCGGACGCAGAATGTAACTTGGCTTATCGACCTTCACCCCGTTGACTCGGAAATGGCCGTGAGCGATTCCCTGTCTCGCCTGGGGACGGGTTTTCGTGAAGCCGACGCGACGCACGATGTTGTCGAGCCGTCGCTCGCACATCAGCAACAAGAGCTCCCCGGTGTTGCCGGACTTTCGCGATACCGCATCAAAGTAACGACGAAGTTGGCGTTCACCCAACCCATAGTAATGCTTGATCTTTTGCTTCTCCATCAACGCGGCCCCGTAGTTACTGGGGCGACGGCCGCGGACGTGCATCCCGGGCGGAGTATTCCGTCGATCGAGTGCTCTGGCGGCACCCGCTGTTTCGTAGATCAGCGTGCCGAGACGTCGGTTTACGCGTGCTTTTGGACCGGTATAGCGAGCCATGGTTACTCCGATGGTGTTGCCGCGCGTCTTCGACCGCTCGGCAAGCGGATAGGTGGGCGAATTCGCTTCGCCGACGCGATCCCTCGATGTGTTGAGCCATCGATCAATCCGAATTCACTCGATTCGGGCGGGTCGCGCGAGGATTTTTAGGGGCCGAGAGTGTCTCTGGCGGCATCAATTCTTGCAAGGCCAACGTGGGGATTCCAAGAACGACCGGAAAAAGCATTCGCCCCGGCAACTTTAGTTAGGATATCGCGTCTAACCCGAACGTAGCCCATGAGATAGCTCTCTCGCGTGACGGTCGGATTCGGCCCGCCGTGGCAATCCGAAGCTCCACCTCTCTGAGTTCTTGCAACGATCCCAGGGGATTCCGCCTGATGAACCGCCGCAATCGCAACCACAACCGCAAACGTCGCCAGCGTCGTGTCCGCCTTGAGTCGTTGGAGAGCCGCCGGCTTTTGGCCACCGTGTCCGTTTCAATTGACACTCCGGTTGAGGTAGCCGAACTTGGCTCGTCTCGGCTGAATTACACGCTCACACGGACCGAGACGACGGACTACTTGGCAGTTCAATTTGAGTTGTCCGGAGATGCCGTCTATGCGGAAGACTACGACGTACTGCCGGAAGATGCCGATGAGGTCCGTCTGCCCTCTGTTGCACCTGCCAGCGGTCCAGTGATCGGTGTGGCGACATTTGAACCCGGCGAGTCGACCGTCGAGTTGGCCATTCGCCCCATCGCCGATGGTCTTGAGGAGCCGAGCGAAGACGTCATTTTGACGGTCGTGGAAGTCGAAGAATTTGGACCCGTCAATGGTGGTGCGTCGCGCATCGAGTCTGGCGAAGACACGGTTTACTACGCGGTGGATGATGCCAATCGTTTGGCGATCGTTGACTTGGAAATCGGCCGCATGGACGTGATCGGCACAATCGATTCTTTCGATACGATCACCGACATCGCGATTCTGGAAGACGGGACGTTCTTCGCGATCTCTTC
>JBCCOI010000100.1:0-15978 GCA_039025515.1 Planctomycetota bacterium | reverse complement strand
GGCGTCTCAAAGGAACGCGTCCGTCAGCTCGAGCGAAGGGCAATGGACAAGTTGAGAGCAATGGCCGGAGATGTGAATCTCGCCGAACTCGAAGCTCAGTGAACCGATACGTCGCAACATCCACTTTGCCGGTCGACGCGACGCAAGCATTCGCGTATCACGAAAGACCGGGCGCACTCTCTCGGCTGATTCCGCCTTGGCAAAAGGTTGTTGTTGAATCCAGCGATGGCAGCCTGGCGGTTGGAAGCAAGGTCGTCATTCGGCTCTCGATTGGGCCTCTCTCACTACGGTGGCACGCCGAGCATACGGCTTACGATCCACCACAAAGCTTTGAGGACATTCAAACGAGCGGTCCTTTCGCGTCGTGGCATCATCGTCATTCCTTTGAGGGCGGAAGTGAAACCAGTTGCGTGCTCCGGGATGAAGTCTCCTATCAGTTGCCGCTCGGATCGATGGGGTCGCTGCTCGGCGGCGGAAAAGTTCGTCGAGACCTGGAGTCCATGTTTGCCTACCGGCACCGAGTCACTCGCGATGATTTGAAGGCGGCCGTGTCCTATGGAGTTCCGCCTCTCTCGATTGGGATTTCAGGTTGCTCCGGATTGCTGGGCTCGCGTCTCTCGGCATTTCTAACACTGCTGGGGCATGAGGTCGTTCGCCTGGAACGTTCACTCGCGAGTGCGCGAAAGTTCCCGAACGCGATCGCACCATGGGACTCAGATGAAGAATCGGAGAAACTAAACGAGTTGGACGCCGTCGTTCACTTAGCTGGTAAGTCAATCGCGAGCGCCCGCTGGACGCCAACCGTCAAAGAACAGATCCGATCGAGTCGCGTCGTCCTGACCACGAAATTAGCGGAGTCACTGTCAACGCTAAGTGCACCGCCGCAGATTTTTATCTGTGCATCCGCGACCGGGCTCTACGGGCGCCGAGGCGATGAGGTGCTGAATGAGGACAGTTCCATTGGCGATGATTTTTTGGCAGAAGTCGTCAAAGAATGGGAAGCCTCATGCGAGCCGGCGCGGACGGCAGGTATTCGTGTCGTCAACGCACGCTTCGGGATCATTCTCGATCCGAGCGGCGGTGCGCTCGCGAAGATGCTCACACCCGCCAAGCTCTTCGGCGGTAAGCTCGGCAACGGTCGTCAATGGTGGAGCTGGATCTCGATCGATGATGCCGTCGGTGCCATCTATCACGCGATTGCGACGAAGAGCTTGACGGGGCCGATGAACGTGGTCGCCCCGAAACCGATTCAGAATGCCGAATTCGCACGCCGGCTCGGAGCCGTCTTGGGACGTCCCGCGTTGTTTCCCGCACCCTCATTCGCGTTGCGGGCTACTCTTGGCGAAATGGCTGATGCGCTACTTCTTGCCAGTTCGCGGGTGGAACCTTCAGTGCTGCAATCGACCGGCTACGAATACCGATTCGAATCGCTCGACGCTGCCTTACGGTACTGCCTTGGGAAAGATCGTTTGGAGTCGATCGAGGGAATATGAGATGAGTAGCCATTGGGCATTCCTAATCAACCTGGTATCGACGTGGTATCTGGTCGGGCTGATTTGGATGGTACAGATCGTCCACTACAACTTGTTTGATCGAGTCGGATCGGAGGGGTTTGTCCGCTATGAAACCGATCACTCTGCGTTGATCACACCCATCGTTGGGCCGCCGATGCTGATCGAGTTGGGAACAGCGTTCCTTTTGGTCGTGGCATGTCCGGCCGGCGTTTCGCGTCCCGCGATGATCGCCGGGCTGGTCGCCGTGATTGCTATTTGGCTCTCGACCGCATTCATTCAGGTACCCTGTCATGCGCGGTTGAGCGAAGGATTCAGCGAACGGGACTACGAGCTCTTGGTCGGCACGAATTGGATTCGAACGGTGCTTTGGACGGTTCGGGGCATTCTAATGACCTATTTTGCGGCTCAGTTGATCAAGCCTGAATCACTCTGATCCACGGTGGGCTATCGCAAATCGGATTCATTGTTCAACTCGCAATGGTCGAATCAGAATCCAATCCGAAGCCAGCGGCCAAGAATCGTTCGAAGAGAAAGCGTCTGTTGCGTTGGTTTGCATTCTCGTTGGCTGCTTTCATGGGCTTCACCGGCATTGCGGCCTGGGTCGTTGCCGGCAGCATCGTCGCGCCCCGTCCTCGTCCCGCCGGCGATCCTCCACCGGGTCTCGGAGCGCGGTCCGTTGAGTTTGAAAGTGACTCGGGTGCAAAGATTGCCGGATGGGTTACTTCGCCTGATGGGCCGCGTGGCGTTCTGTTGCTACTGCATGGGATCCACGGGTCACGCCGTTCAATGGTTCCGCGAGCGATTCAATTCCATGACGCGGGATACGCGACGGTTTTGATCGACTTGAGGTGTCATGGAGAAAGCTCTGGCGATCGGATCACTCTCGGGGATAGAGAACGCGAAGACGTGCGCGCGGCCGTCACTTTCACCAAGCAGGTTTATCCAGATCTACCGTTAGGCATTGTCGGCGTCTCCTTGGGTGGCGCCGCGACGCTGATGGCCTCACCATTGCCATTCGATGCTCTCGTTTTGGAATCGGTCTATCCGGATATCGATCGTGCGGTGCGGAACCGAGTCTCGGCAAGACTGGGAGTTTTAAGCGAACTTGTTGCACCCCTGCTTCTTTGGCAACTTGGTCCACGGCTCGACGTCTCTCGTGATGAGTTACGACCGATCGATCGAATCTCGTCGGTGGGGGCTCCCGTTTTCATCATTTCCGGGGAAGAAGATCTTCACACGACGAAAGGCGAGACGCGTGAACTCTACGATGCGGCGGCCGAGCCGAAACGACTTTGGCTGATCGAGAGTGCAGGACACGAAGATCTTTTCCGAGTCGCACCGGACGAATATTCCGAACGTGTGATCGACTTCTTCGATCGGCATTTGAAGTGACGTGCGGCCGTCGTTCCGAAGCATAACGTCGATGCAATGGCGTGGCGTGTTTTGCCGGCTGTTTCAGGATCGACAGGTTTCTTGCGGCCTGCCGGGCTGACTCACATCGGGCACCGGCCGGAAAGCGGTGTCGCGTTGCTAAGGTTGCGAGTATCGTAACGAAACGATGCAGTCCGCATTGGGATCTCGATGCGGCGACCCACGTGTCAATTCCTCCCCCCCCGCTACCCGCCCTCCGACACATGTTGAATCACTTTCGCCTGCAGGCTCGACCGCTTCGTTTTCTTACCTTCCTCGTGGTTGTGGCTCTTTCGAGTCCCTGCCGTGCACACGAAACCTCTGGCCAGAAGGGTGTTTTGCACTTCCATGCGAAAGGCGAATCGAAAGGTCAAATCGTGCTCGTTTCGGGTGACGAGGAGTATCGCAGCGAGGAGTCGATGCCGATGCTGGCAAAGATCCTTTCGGTACATCACGGATTTGACTGCACCGTTTTGTTTTCGATGTCTAAGGATGGCGAATACATCGACCCGAATCACTCCGAAGGCGTCGTCGGCTGGGAACACTTAAAAGACGCGGATCTCATGATCATCGCGACGCGTTTCCGAAAACCTTCTCCGAGAGATGGCCAATACATCAGCGACTTTTTGGATGCCGGAAAACCGATCATCGGACTTCGAACCGCGACTCATGCTTTCGCGGGTGATGGATTCTTCGGGAACTCGATTCCTTTCGCAAAGTTCGGACGGATGATCCTTGGAGAAGAATGGGTGAGCCACCATGGACGTCATAAGCAACAAGGTGCTCGTGGTGTGATCGAAGCGGAGTACACGGATCACCCGATCCTAAAATCCGTCGGCGACGTGTTTTGTCCTTCGGATGTCTACGGCGTCACACACTTGACGGGAGACGACAAGATCTTGATGCGCGGTGCCGTGACCGAGTCTCTTGATCCGGCATCGAAGATCATTGAAGGCGACATAAATGAGCCAATGCAGCCTTTTGCTTGGCTGCATCCTTACGATTCACCAAAAGGAACGACGGGCCTGTCTTTCTGCACCACGTCTGGCGCAAGCGTGGACTTGCTCAATGAAGGGCTGCGACGCATGGTCGTCAACGCGGTTTTCTTTCTGTTGGAACAACCCGTTCCGGAAGAAGCGGACGTGAGTTTTGTCGATGATTACAAGCCTTCTTTCTACGGCTTCATCCGTGAAAAAGGATACTTCAAAGAACTGAACCTCCAACCAAGCGAGTATTCCTTGGGCCGGTTTCGCCAAGTCGAAGATCCGAAGGGGACTCCCGAGTGGAAGTTTCCTTGATCGCGTGAGTTTCACCGTTCTCTGATTTCACCGTGCTCATTCAATCAGTTCTTTCTAAAGGCTCGTACCAATGCCGAAACGGAGATGAGCACGGCGACGGCCGGAATCGCGGGAAGGATCAATCGCGGCTGAGCGGCAACGACAATGATCGCGATCACGCCGATCACCGGCGCGCCTGCGGGAAGCCAGCTTGCGGGGCGTTTAAGTGATGGCCACGCGAGCCAGAGGGCAAAGAGCACGATGCCGATGCGGCCCAGCATCTCGCCGAAGATTTTTCCGTCTTTGCCCGCGAACCACCAGGCCGCTCCAGAAGCGGCCAGCATTGCGATTGCAAGGATCAGCAGCAACAGGCGACGGTAGTCGAATTCGCGACCCGTGGACTGTTTCATTCCTGTGACGCTTCTTCACTCGGAGACTCTTCGCCCGACGATCGGACGTCAGGGACTAGCTCACCCCAGAAGATCAATAGGAATCCGACAAACGCGTAGCCGATCGTAAACTCGAAAACCTTTGATCGAAATTCCGAGGGAAGGACGATGTCGCCCCAACTGTCGAGTCCCAATGGCAGGAAGAGTTGATTCCCGGGCAGTGGCGAGTGAATCAAGCCAAACAGGGTAAATACCGCGCAGGCCAAGAAGACAATTCCGGCGCTTCGAAGGTTTCGATCGATGGTCGATGCTAGCGCCCAAGACCACATTAGACTGGTGAGTATAAATCCTGCTGCCAGCATTGAGATCACGGCAAAGGTCTCTTGGAACTGTGGACTTAGATCACTGATCGATACGCCAGCATCTCGAATGGCCGTGTCACCCAAAATTTGTTGACAGAGGTTAAAAACAAGCGCAGCCAACGCGGGCAAACAAGCAATCGCGACGGCGGCGTAGTGCCGCTTCGGTGTCGCCGAAAAACTCTGTGCTGTGATCTCCAAGCCGATAAACACCAAGATTGGGTAGATCGCGGGCTTCGGGATAATGTCGTTAAGGATCGTAAAGTATCCGACCAGTCCCGCTGAACCGATAAGTATCGCGGTAAACAGCGTGTACCCCGCGCGTCCACCCATCGCCTTGTAAGCAGGATGACCGATGTAGGGAGTCGTTTGAATCACGCCGCCGCAAAGGCCCGCAACCAGCGTCGCGATTGCCTCGACACCGATCACTGTTGGCGTGTGATATTCATCGCCAGCCGCCGCTGCACTTTCCGTACAGTCGATTCCGCCGATGACGGTCGCGATTGCAAACGGCAACGCGATTGGAAGATACGCCAACGCATCTGGCCATGCTCCGAGCCATTGGCCCTCCCATGTTTCCATCCACTGAGTCGGGATCCATTCAACCTCGCCAATGGTGGGAAACTCATAACCTTCAAGGCCCAAACCACAGCACAGGTAATAAAGCCCGCCTGCAATCAGCAGTGCTCCTGCCGTTCCCGGAACGCGCCCTGGCAAGGGAACCCTAGCTACGAGTGTTGTCAGAACAATTGAAAGCGCGACAAGACCCGGAAGCGGATTCGCCAGTATTTCTGGCAGTGGGAAAAAACTGATCAAAGCGAGAGCGATCGCGGCAAGCGAGCCCAACAATCCGGCCCGAGGCACGACCCTGCGAACCAAGTTGCTTGCCGGTGCCACGATCAGCTTAATCACGCCGCTCATCACCAGGCACCAAATCCCGATGTACCAAGTCCGATACGCTGCCTCCTCCACGGTAAGGCCCAAGGCATCAACGCCTTCTTTAAAGGATGGGCCAAGCACAAAAAGTGAAATCCCGAAAACGCTGGGTGTGTCCAGGCCGAGCGGCATTGCAGTCACCTCGCTCGACCCCTTCTTTTTGGCAAGTCGAAACGCAAAGTAAACGAATGCGAGATCACCCACCAAGACGCCAATGGCTGTACCCGGGACCATCGAGGCGATCGCGAAATCGGTCGGGAACCCGAATCCTGAAAGGAGCATGACGACCAGAAACAGTCCCGTCAGATTGTCGAGCATGAGCCCGAAAAATGCATTCAGATCGCCCGGCGTGAGCCAATCGTACCCGCCGCCTTGGGAGGGGCTTTTTCCGCTATTCGATTCAGAACTCAACGATGCTGCCTCTTCTCGTGAACTCGATCTTCAGATCGTCCGACGGCCGGATTTTGCTAGCTCGGCCGTTTTCGCATGCATTTGACCACTCAACCAGTCCGGGAGCGTGAGCGACGACGCAGAAAAGTGTGAAAAGACTTTGACGGATTCGGGTCCCCTCGTGATAATGCTGCGGTGGAAATTTTCACTCCACGCGTTCTTCCATGAGGGCCGATTGGTCTTCGCCCCGCCAGCTTGTCTTTTTTCCGCTTCGAATCTGAAGGTTGCACGCGATGTCCGCTTCAACTGACGTGAATGCCCACAACGCCGAAGTGTCGGAAAAAGCGGTCGCAGCGAGTGATGAGGAGTTGTTGGCGGAGTATCGCGTTTCCGGTGATCGCGGAATTTTCACCGAACTGATGGGCAGATACCAGCGCGAGATTTACAGCTATCTGCGTCGATACATCGGAAACACCGAGCTCGCGGAGGACGCATTTCAGGGAACATTTTTGCAAGTCCACCTGAAGTGCAGCAAGTTCGACAGCGCCAGACGTTTCCGGCCCTGGCTTTACGCCATCGCGACGAATCAGGCGATCGACGTCCAGCGTCGCAACAAGCGACACCGAATGGTCAGCTTGGACCGCACTCCCGGGGAAAACGACCAACGTAACGCGAGCTGGGCAGAGCGGTTGATCGGCGGCAACATCGATCCTCACACAGCCGCCGCACTCCAGGAAAATGGCACGTGGGTCCAGGAATCGATCGCGTCGCTGGGAGAGCCGATGCAACAAGTGATTCAGCTCGTCTATTACCAAGGGCTGAAATATCGAGAAGCCGCCGATGTTTTGGGAATTCCAGTTGGGACGGTGAAAAGTCGCCTCCATGCCGCAGTCCAGCGACTTGGCGTCCTTTGGGAGAATTCCCACGACGCTTCTTCCGACGAGTAGAACAGTGGGCGGTTTGGGGGGCGTGGACGTCTTGCTTGTGGGGCCGGGCTTACGTGTGACGGCGGTTGGCTCTGTGAGCCCGAGGTAGCTGTAGCCGACCTCTGTGAGGTCGGGCATTACCGTGATCGTGATCGCGTTCCCTTAGCCCGTAACGTTTTCGCTCTCCGAGCCCGCGATTCCGCCGGTGGAATCATGCGGCAACTTGGCTGACCAAGCTCGATGGGCGAACCGCATGCCCAGTGACTCCGTATTCACCCTTCGTCACACCGTTATTCCCAGTCTTCGATCGTTTTCCATGCGTGAAGAATTGCTCGGCTATCTGCTCGGCGCACTCGATGAAGACGAGATGCAGCGAGTTTCCGAATGGCTGAGGGACAATCCAGACGGGCAACGCCAGCTGCGTGAACTTGAGCTTCGCTTGAGACCGCTGGAAGAGGGTTTCGAAGCGGTGGAAGCTCCGAGCGACGACTTGATCAGCCGAACGCTCGCCGGATTGCCCGATGGCATTCCGTCCGAAAGCGACGAGGAGTCCGAATCCGAAGAGTCCTACGTGACGCTGAGCAAGGTGAACTTGGCTGCTGAATCCGGCAAGTCGCGGAATCGGTGGCGGTTGCTCGATTCCATCGGAGGTCTACTTGCAGTTGCAACCCTGTTTGCACTCTTGCTTCCGACGATCGCGGACGATCGCTTTGAAGCTCGCAAAACTGCCTGCCAGGATCAACTACGTGAATTCGGAACGGCAATCGCTCAATACGTGACCCGCAATGAGCAGGAACGCTTGCCCCAAGTTGCCGAGCAGGGACCTGAAGCTTTCGCGGGCGTCTATGCGTTGAGACTGGCGGATGCCGGGTTACTGACGGATGCCTCGCTGCGATGGTGCCCGTCCGCCGACGTACCAGTGCTTTTGGATCTGGGGCGAGCCGAAATGGATCAGCTTCCAAGCGTCGGCGCGTTATCGCATCTTGAGTTGGAGCGGCTGAAGGCGATTCAACAAGTCGCCGGTGGTCACTACGCCTATTCCCTGGGAGTGCTCGACAAGAATTCGTTGGTACCGCCAAAGTATGAATCGAGAGGAACGTTTGCGGTCATGGCGGATGCTCCGCTGACGAGCGATCCATCGCGTCTCATCGATGCGTCCGCAAATCGGGTCAGCTTCGCACATGGCTGCGAAGGCACGAATGTTCTCTACGAAGATGGCAGCGTGCAGTTCATTCGCATGCCGGGGCTGTCAACAATGCCCGACCATCCCTTTCTGAATCATGTTGGCGAATGGGAGGCCGGCGTCAACATTGACGATGCCAGTCTGGCGCCCAGTTGGCGAGCACCCTTCTCGCACTCGCTGCAGCGATAGATTGCACTCGTTCAGAAAGCTTGTGCAGAAAAAGGCTGTGCTACCGAGCCCGTGTTCAAGGATCTCGCCGCAAATCGCCGACCGAACCAAGTAGCTGGCTCGCAAAGTAATCTCGCCACGCCGTTTCGTCGTACCGCAGGTCAACTCCCGGTGCGATTTCCTTGAGCAGCTCTAGTGCTTCCGGATGACGCTCCGTCGAGGTTCGGACTGTTGGTTTGTTTCCTCCCATCCCAAGTCCGATCCCTCCATTGCTGCTTTGTCCGACATTCATGCCGGGCCCGGCTGGCGTGATGGTCTCGTGTTCCGTTTGCAGGGCGTCCACATAATGTGGCCACAATTCTGGATCTGGAAAGTACATCAAAGCTCGGAGTGCGGCAGTGACCTGAGCAGGCGAACGGCTCTTACCGCGCAAGAGCTGTAGATAGGTAAGCACGGCGGTCCGTGCTCCAAAGTCTTGAAGCTCTTTCAAAGCAAGTGTGCGGATTTCCGTATCCGGGTCTGCCAGCCCCGTCTCGATGAGTGCTCCGACGGATTCAGGCGTGCGGAATTCGCCAAGCTTTCTAACATAGAGTTTCCGCAATGAACGCGGATATTTGGTTTTCCCGCGAGAAGACGAGAGCCCTTCCGCGAACGCTCCGGCAGCGAGTGGATCGGCGACTTGCTCTATCCACTCAAGTGACTCTGATGCTCGCTTTCCACCACCAATGATGAGTCCACGCCGTTTGTTAAACTCTCGCTTCAACAGACTCGCTTGCTTCTTCGCCTTTTCCCTTGCTTGTGTCCGGGCGTAGACTTCGGGAATTTGCCAAGTCCCATCGGCAAGGATTAAGCCGCGACTGCGTTGTAACTGATCCAGTGGCACCCATTTCGATCCATCGCGTGCGTAATCCAGTGCAAGCCTCGCCTTGGAATGATCAGGATCAATCTCGATCACACGGCGGAAATGGTAGTCGCTCTGGGCGAGAAGTCCCTTGCCTTTGCACACGCGAGCGAGTTGATAATGCGATTCGGCGTCCTTGCCCGCTGCAGCAGCGGCGGATTTATACCATTCGAGGTCGGACTCCCGGACGGTCTTTCGGACTCGTGTTCGCGGCAAGGCCATCCGCAATTCGGGATCGACTTCGATGACCAAGTGCGGCTTTGCACCGTCGGCCTTATCAGCAATGATCTGGCCGTTGATTCGTATTTGACGCGACAACTCTACGCTGTCTTCGCACCGGGCGGAATTGGCGAAGAAGCAACATGGTATTAATGCAAGGCAAAGGTGCCGAATCATCTGATGGTCCTTGATTACCGACTTCGTCAAAAGCTACCGGCGCATGAAAACGGCCGCCTGCGATGGGCGGCCGTAAGAACATGGTCGAGTCAGATCACTCAGACCAGATTTCGTCGGACTGCCCAAACGGCGGCTTGCGTTCGGTCCGTCACTCCAATTTTACGCAAAATGTGTTGCACGTGCTCCTTTACGGTTTCGTAACTGATCCCAAGCATCTTTGCGATTTCTTTATTGGTCAGTCCCTGTGCCATTTGACGCAAAACTTCGCTCTCGCGATGGGTCAACGGGACGTCCAAGTCTTGGCTGAGTCTGGGAGTCGCCAGGGCCCCTGTGACTCGCCGCAGTTCTTCGCGGGTCCAAGCCGATTCGCCGTTGCATGCCATATTCAGAGCTTCGACCAACCGTTCGCGAGGAGCCGACTTCAGGACAAAGCCGGCTGCTCCAAGGGCAACCGCGCGTGCGATATAGGTCGGGTTGTCGTACGCCGAATACAGAACGATCGGAAGGTCAACATAATCCAGCTTCAGACGGCCCAATGTATTGAGTCCGTCGCCCCCCTCCATGCGGATGTCGAGCAAGACACAGTCCGGTACGGAATTCTCGACAGCCGCGATCGCTTCCGCAGCGTTTGTCGCTTCGGTGGCAACTTCCAAGTCGGTGCCCTCAAGCATCGCCTTCAGTCCCATGCGGATGACAAGATGATCATCCACGATCAATAGTTTTTTGCTCATCGAAACTCCAGAAAAGATTTTGGGGAAGTGATTGGCGGTCGATCAATTTGTTTTGCATGCAAACTATGCAACAAAATCCTCACTAGTGACAAGAGCAGTCACACCAATTGTGCAGATTCGTACCGCCCAAAGTGATGGTTATCGTGGGAAGTACCTCGTAAAGTCGCAAAATTGACCTCAAATCCTCACGATTTCATCAAATTGTAGAGGCGAAGTGTCCCCAAACGGCCGGATTGTCGGCCACCCGACGACGGAAATGAAGAATTATCCGCCTTCAAGTGGAAACATTTCACCCCCAAAGGGCCCCCCGCTTCTACGTGGATATCGGATTCTACAAACGGGTCAATTATTCTATTAGTCCAATCGTCATTTAGGGGGTGATCCCGCCACTCGCACGCCAGGTCCGACTGAAAGCATTCATAAGGTCGCCGTTCCAGTACCGAAACGGACTTTTCGCTCACGCCCTCAATTTGCTATCCCAACAACACTCTGAAAGGATCAGACGGAATTCTCCCTCACGGAAGTGTGACCCATGAAAGCCTTTGGCGTACGTTTTGCCGCCGGTGCCCTGACCATCTTGCTGGGCGCCATCATGGCTGCACAGGCTCAAAAGGACCAACAGGAAACAACTGAATCAGCCTGGACCGAAGAACAACTCCCCGACTCGGATCCGCCGATGCCGATCGGTCTGATAGATCAAATTGCGTCGGGAGACCTTGGTTCAACTGGCGAAACACAAGCGGGTGTTATCGCCGATGAACCGGCGCCAGAAAGTGCGGATTTGTTTGACGCTCCTGGAGCAGTTGCTTTGGTTCAACATACCGAGTCCGCGATGGAGTTCCCCCCGGTCGATTCGGTTACAACCGCTGAAACCTCGGACGCACCCAAGGCGGCGTTCCAGTTCCCGACATTCGACGAGGCTCCAGAAATGAAGCCGATTGAAACGTCTGGCACAACAAACGATTCGGAGACGCCGTCGTTTTCGATGGGACTTCCAAGTGTCCCCTCCGATTCGACCGCGGGCAGACAGAGCCAACCCCAGACTCCGCCGACCATTGGCAACATCACGTTCGCAGACACTCCGGGAGCTCAGCCGTCGACGCAGCCAGACGACAGTTCCCCAGCGACCGGACCGATGGGCCCCGGACCGAAAGGGTTAGGTGTCCCGGTAAACGACCTCCGCGGAGCGGGTGGTCCTGCCTTGGGTGCCAGTAGCATGCCTGCTCGTCCACAATCGCAATCGCTCGAAACGAACGCCCCCGGAGCGCCCGACTTCGGACAGGCGATCGCACAACTGAGAGGCGAACGTCCACCGGTATCCGACCCGAATCTGAACGAGGCGCCGCCCGTGAGGTTCTCCGGGCAAGGTCCCGTTCAAGTGGGAATCGGTGAACCATTGCCTCGGTCGAACGGGAACGGATCAATGCGGGGCGGCGCAAACCAACATGATTTTGCCGCAGACAATCATGGTTACGCATCGGATCCGTCAGGTATGCCGATGGGCGGGCCTTCGTTTGAGCCCCCAGCGGCGATGGCGCTGGAAATGCGATCAATGGGTCAACCTCCGGCCAGTTCAAGTGCCTACGAGCCGGCGGTTTCGAAACCTTATGACGCTGCAGACAGGTCTGACTACGGTGCCGCAAACGTCAATTCATATGATCCCTCCGGCAACCCAAGCTACGACGCGGCACAGGGCAATGCACTCAGCCAACCGCCGTTCGGCGCGCCGGCCCGCGCGACAACCGATCCTGCTGCGGGCACGATGGGAATGGGTGGACGTTCGACAAATCCGAACGCCTACCCGACTCGCCCCGCGGCATTCAATCAGGACCGACGTGGAACGCCATTCTCAACGGCCTCAAGTCAACTGGATCGCCTGCCCGCGCCGGCATCGCGTTATGACGGTGCCGGAAGAAACTCAGCCGGTTCGGTCGGACTCTCGATGGCGACGCCCGGAGAACATCGGTTGGATGGCCCTCAAAATGCTGCCGTTGTCATCGACAAGCGAGCACCGGATGAAGTCAAGGTCGGAAGACCGGCTTCATTCGTGATCACCGTCCGGAACGTCGGCGCAGTCAAGGCGACGGATGTCCGCGTCTTCGATCGCATTCCGACCGGAACCAAGTTGGAGGATTCCACGCCGCCGCCAAATCCAAAGTTTCAGCCCGAGCTCTACTGGGAACTCGGCGACATGGAACCCGGTGAAGAACGCGTGATCACGTTACAGTTGGTTCCGATGCAAGAAGGAGAGTTGGGCAGTGTTGCCACGGTCGCTTACCGAGCGTCGGCATCGGTACGAACGGTCAGCACTCGTCCCGAACTGAAGGTGGTCCAACGCGCGCCCGAACGAGTGTTGATCGGTCAGCAAGTCGAGATCGAACTGGAGGTCAGCAACCCGGGAACGGGCGAAGCGACCGGTGTCGTGATTCAAGAGGACGTCCCCGAAGGTCTGCTTCACCCTCAGGGCAAAAAGCTGGACAGTGTGATCGGAACGCTCGGGCCGGGCGAAATGCGTCGGCAGATCTTACGCATGAAAGCCGTGCAACCAGGCTTGATCGAAAACTTGATTCGAGTCAAGGGTGACGACGGCCTGGAGACGGCGCATACGGTTGCACTCGAAGTCATCGCGCCGGACCTGCTCGTCGGCGTCGCCGGACCTTCACGCCGATACCTGGAGCGGCAAGCGACCTACGAGGTCAAGGTGGCGAACGCCGGAACCGCGGATGCACAAAACTTGGAACTCAGTGTTCAGCTCGATCGCGGCTTTACGTTCGTCAAAACAAACAACCAAGGTCAGTATGATCCATCTCGCCACGCCGTCTTTTGGTCATTGCATAGTCTACCGGCAGGTACGGACGCTTCGGTTGACCTAACGCTCTTACCGGTTGAGGAGGGAACGCGACTCTTGCGAGCGGACGTCACCGCGGATCTCGGCGTTACGGCATTCTCGGAGAACCAGGTGAGCGTCGATTCGCTCGCCGAACTCACGTTTTCCATCAGTGACACGGCTGATCCGATCGAAATCGGCGGCCAAACCGTTTATGAAATTCGCGTCAACAACTCGGGTTCGCGGGATGACACAAATGTCGAAGTCTTGCTGCAACTTCCACAAGGACTGCAGCTCATCGAAGAAGGCGACTTCACTCCGAAGGGGCAAGGCTACGTCGCATTCCCGCCGAGAGCTTTGTTGAAAGCCAATGATGAAATGGTCTTTCGTGTGAAGGCTCAGGGCATTCAACCGGGACGTCATCTCGTTAAGGCAGTGGTGCGAAGCGATCAGTCCGACGTTCCTGTGACCAAGGAAGAGAGCATCATGGTTTACTCGGATCGTTGATCGGAAGAACCTTGACTCTTCGATGGCGGTTTGGATGACCGACGGCACGCGTTGCTGCAGTATTTGACGGAGTCCCAATCACGCCGCCATTTCTTCCGCCATTTGAACGAGCGTCCGCAGGCGGCGCAGATCTTTTCGGGAAGATTCTGTTTGCGGTGGCGGTGAGCTGACATGTCGTGTCACAGTTCGTCGGGGCACGCACGACACCATGCGTGGTTCACATGATCAGACGGTCGAAGGATCGCCGGACGTTTCCGTCGATGTTGTCGCGGGCAGCACGACGGCACCATCCACAAGTTTTCCGGCGGGGCGATCTCCGGTCTCCGGCGCGGATTCAACTTTCTGCATTGGCGGCACGACCACGCCACAGCTGACAACGAACTGAATTGCCTCGTCGATCGTCATGTCGATGTCGATCGTTTCGCTTCGGCGCACGGTCACGGTGAAGCCAGTCATCGGCATCGGACTGGTGGGCATTAAAACGCTCAACATCGGCTCACCCGTCGCGTCATTGAGCTGACGGATGCTGTTGCCCGTGACGAAACCGAGCGACCAAATCCCACGGCTCGGGTACTGAACGGCGACCACGTTGTTGAATTCGATCTCGCGTTCGCTGAACGCAAAATCCGTGACCTGTTTCACGCTACCATAGACCTTGTTGACAACGGGGATTCGCAAGATCGCGGAATCAAACCCGCGGAAGAACCAGCGACCAAGACCAAGGGTGAAGAGCCGGCCGGCGAAGTAGAGAACCGTGAGGAACAAGATGAGAAATACCGGAACGACCAAACGCCGCGGCATCCATCGCAACTGAACGTAACGATGCCAGTAGGCGTTGGCGGAAACCAACTCCGGCGCGTCATCCGAAAAGTACCCGGCGTTGGCCTTCACTTCGTCAATGACTCTTTCCGGTAAATATTTGCGCCCGGTAGGGTCCGTGACATAGACGTCGCCCCTGTACGTGAATCCTCCTCCCGGTCTCAAACTCGCATCGGCAGGTATTTGATCGAATGTCCCGTCGTCGTACTCGGCGTACAGAACCAATCCGCTTCTGACGACCCATTCGATGGGACGAAGAACATTGGATTCAATGGTCGTCCAGGCCCAAATCAGAACGACCAGCGTCAGCAACGGTGGCAAGACGACACCAAGCCCGCGAAAGACGAAGCTGCGGAAGTGCGAGGATCGGCTAGGTTTTGTTGGGTCTTTCACGTCTTCTTATGTGGAGGCCTGAAACCTTTGATGAATCACCTGCTCGCAAAGAACCGTCCCGCGGGGACGGCCGTTCACGCGGTAACGCGTTGATCAATTCTACGTACGAAACCGCCGCTCCGGTCTGCCCTAAATTTACGATACCGTGCGGGGTAGGAAACGTCTTCCGGGTATCAATCGACGAGTCCGGCAACCGGATAATCGTCAAGTTAGGCATAACTCACGAATTCGCAAGCAAGTTGGCCACTTTGGCGTTTGCGTGTTCACCCGAATGACTAAATCGCCCTGGCAACCACCCCGATCGTCACGTGGCGTGCACCCGCCACCTTGAGAACGCGGGCAACCTCGTTTGCGGTCGCTCCTGTTGTCATGACATCATCGATCAGCAGTATGTGTTGATCCTTAAGGTCATATCGCAGGCCCCACGGTTTTCGAATGGCGAATGCACCGGCGACATTACCCTGTCGTTCGATTTCACCGAGCAGAGCTTGCTTTTTGACGCGCCGGGTGACTCGAAGAACTTCATTCATAGGAATTCGAAAACCACTACTTCGGAGCGTCTTCTGTACGGCGGAAGCGATGATGCGGCTGCCTCCATCTCCTCGTCTCATCCGTCGCCAAGGGTGCGACGGAACGACCGTGATGAGGTCGGGCGGGTCCCGCCAGGGCGTGCGGAGCAGTTTCGCAGCGAGACATCCGCCCAATGCGTCCGCCAGAGCGACTTTGGTCCCGTATTTCGCGGCGACGATGGCTTGCCGCACCATGCCGTCGTAGGCCCAGAGCGCCACGGTAGCGTCGAAATGAAGCGATTCTCCTTTACAACCGCCGCACGTCTCGCCGGGCACCAAGGGC
>JBCCOI010000099.1:0-16068 GCA_039025515.1 Planctomycetota bacterium | reverse complement strand
CTTCGGCATGACGAGTGAGAATGCGATGATCTCCTCATCCGCTGGCCCCGCTTTCATTGCAAGATCAATCTCAGCTCGACCTCGAAAAAAGCGCAACTTCAAAACTTACGCGTCGGGTTATGAACAGCAGCCCAAACAATTTTAAATGCCAACGATCCTATCAGTCACAACCCGACGCGTTAGCTCAATCACAACCCGACGCGTCAGCGAGGAAAAATTGATATTGACTCCTGCCTCGCTGACGCGTCGGGTTGTGAAAAACCAATGCCTGAAGCAAAATCGCAACTTCAAAACTTACGCGTCGGGTTGTGATCCCCAATGGAGTAAGTCACTCAAAACTTTAGGTGTCAGTGACCCTACCAGGCGTAACCCGCAGCGGGTTGCTAAACCAACAGGCCGATGCTCGAGGGTTCTTTTGACGAACGCCCCGGTCACGCCGGTCAATCTCTCAGTTGCGTTTCGGGTCGGGATTTGCAGAATCACGTCACCTCAAGAGGCGCGATTCGGGTTGGTGCTCTCGCTCATCTGCAAACCGGATCGCGTTTCGATCGGCGACAGGGCTGAAAAAATCGGCAACTGAACAAATTTCGACCCATTCAGCCGCCTCATCCACCCGCCGGAGGGTTAGACTCTCCACCGGCTCGTTCTACCTCTCCATCGCTTCGCACAGCGCAAGCGAATTCTTTGCCGTCTAAGGGGCAAGTCGGCTTTGACAAAAATTCGGTGTTTCGCTGCGGGTGATTTGTGTTCCGCTGCGGTGTGATGGTGGCGAACGACCTGATTTGGCGTCGCCGATCGGTGGCGATTGCCCCAACGTGCACGCCCAACTTGAGCCGCATCAACACGCTGTCCCACGGTTTTCGGCCATGAATCGACTTCTGCCCAAAAAGTCACGCCGTCACAAAGACGAACTTCCCCGCAATCGTCGAAGCACACGGAGGCGCCGCGTTCGATTCGAATCATTAGAGAACCGGTACATGCTGGCCGCCCGTCTTTGGGACGGGGGCGGTGACGGAACGACGTGGACTGACCCACTCAATTGGGACAACGACACGCTGCCCGGTGTGACCGACGACGTCACCATCGATTTGGTCGGGTCCGATCCAACGGTGGAACTCAAAAGCTCCGTCACCATCAACAGCTTGGTCGCCAATGAACGAATAGAGGTCACCGACGGAGCGACGTTGACGGTCAGCGGGGCAGCCGACATCAACGCAACCTTAGTACTTGATAATGCGCGTCTTCGTTCGGGTGTTTGGGACACGTCGGATGGCTCGTTGGTATTCAGCAGCAACACCGCAAACCGTTTGGTTTCGGTCACGCTGACGTCGGAGCTGATTCTGGGTGATTTTGATTACATCGCACTTGTCGACGGATCAACCTTCCCGACGGCGCGATTCGTGAGTGCGAACTCCTTTTCTCGTTTGGAGTTCGATTCTGCGTCGCCCATTTCGGGGAACATCTTTGTCGACGCCACGGGTTCCGGCACTCAGACCATAGCTGCGATCGGTAACGATACGCTCACGATTCTGGATGGCGTCACGATTCGTTCCACCGCGACGCAGCTCGCTCTGGGCACCGGGGCCGATACGGTCATCAACGAGGGCAAGTTGGAAGTGACTGCCGGAACAACGCGAATTGGGTCGTCGGTTCAATTCCGCAACGACGGTGAGATTGAAGTCACCGCTGCGACGCTGCAATTCGATGGGAACAGCACCTGGTTGGTGGGCGATCAGGCGGGTGTCCTGCGGCTTGACGATGCGACGCTGAATATACTTGGCAATGTGACGACGGCCAGCTTTAACATTTCCCCGGCGACGTTTCAGCGCACGGGCGGCTTGGTGAAATTGCGCACTGTTTTGGACAACAGCGGCGATGTGCTCACGCTGGATAGCACGACCGGGCCGTGGGTTTTGGAGACGAGCGGTGCAGCGAGGGGTGGTATCCTGGGCGGCCAAGTTGACTATGCGGGTGAAGCACTGATTTTCGCCAATCAAGGAACGGTCACGCTAACGGATGTGGAATTCCTGGACCCATTGGTGATTGACGGCGGTGACAGAGTTCGTGTGCTTGGCACGACTACTTTTCCTTCTGCGGAACTTGGCCTCACCGGCAGCGGTGCCGCTTTACTGGAGTTTGAATCGGGCAAACCAATTCCGGGCGATATTACGGTCGGTGGAACGGCAACGAGTACTATTGATGCAGTGGGAAATACTGGCACGCTAAATATTCCCGATGGCGTGACAATCCGCTCCACGGCTTCGCAGCTTCGTCTCGGTCTGGGCAGTGATACCGTGGTTAATGAAGGCGAGGTGGAAGTCCGTGGCGGAACGACGTTCATTTCCACTTCGACGAGTTTCCGCAACGACGGTGTGGTCGATGTTTCGGATGCCGCGTTTCAGTTTGAACCGAACAGCACTTGGCTGGAAGGTGATCAAGCGGGTGTCTTGCAACTTGACGATGCAACGTTGAACGTCTTCGGCAATGCAACGACGGGCAGCTTCAACGTTTCACCGGCGACATTTCAGCGGACAGGCAGTTCGGTGAATCTGCGCACGGTCTTGGATAACAGTGGTGATGTGTTGACGTTGGATGGTACGACCGGGTCGTGGGTCATGGGTTCCAACAGCGGCATCCTCGGGGGCCAAGTGAGCTACGCCGGCGAACGACTCGTGTTCTCGAATCAGGGAATCGTGAGGCTGACGAACACGGAGTTTTTGGAGCCTTTGGTGATCGATGGCGGTGCCAACGTTCAAGTGCTGGGAACGACGACGTTTCCGTCGGCGGAAGTCGGCTTGACGGGAAACGGAAGCGCCTTGTTGGAATTTGCATCGGGCAAGCCAGTTCCGGGTGACATCACGGTGGGCGGAACAGACCGGAGAACCATCGGTGCGGTGGGTGCTGCCGGCACCCTAACTATTCCGAACGACGTGACGATCCGTTTCACGGGCTCGCAGTTTTTTCTTGGCAGCGGGCAGGACACAGTGATCAACGATGGCGAGCTGGAGATTCTTGACGGGACGACGTTCATTCCCGGTTCGACGAGTTTTCGCAACGACGGTGTACTCGATGTTTCGGATGCAACATTTCAGTTTGATAGAAGCAGCAATTGGCTGGAGGGCGATCAGACCGGCGTGTTGCAATTGACCGACGCAACGTTGAATGTTTTCGGTAATGCAACGACTGCCAGCTTTAATATTTCCCCGGCGACGTTTCAGCGGACGGGAGGCACAGTCCATTTGCGGACGGTTTTAGACAATCGCGATGATTTATTGACGTTGGACAGCACGACGGGCTCTTGGGTCGTGGAAGCCAACAGTAGCGCTACGGGCGGTGTTCTCGGCGGTCAGGTCGACTACGATGGCGAACGACTAATCTTCTCGAATCTTACTGGGCTCGTCTCCCCTACCACGTTGACGGACGTTGAGTTTTTGGATCCGCTGGTGATCGATGGTGGCGACAGCGTTCAAGTACTCGGTACAACGACTTTCCCTTCTGCGGAAATCGGTTTCAGTGGAAATGCCGATGCACTTTTGGACTTCGAATCGGGAAAACCAATACCAGGAGACATCGTTGTTGGTGGAAGCAGCACGCGTTCTCGTTTTATCAGCGCGATCGGTAATGGAATTCTCAGTATTCCGGATGGCGTCACGATTCGTTCCACGGCACCGAATTTGACTCTCGGCTTTTTTGGGCGCGACACCGTAATCAATGAGGGAGAGTTGGAGATTCGCGGCGGGACAACGCGAGTTGCGAGTTCGACGAGCTTCCGTAACGACGGTGTGCTCGATATTTCGGATGCAACGTTCCAGTTTGATCAGGGCAGCACATGGCTGGAGGGCGATCAGGCGAGTGTGTTGCAACTGAATAACTCAACACTGAACGTCTTTGGCAACGCGACGACCGCAAGCTTTAACATTTCCCCGGCGACGTTTCAGCGGACGGGCGGTTCGATCAACTTGCGCACCATCTTGGATAACCGCGGCGACGTGTTGACTTTGGATAGCACGACGGGTTCTTGGGTCGTGCAAGCCGACAGTAGCGCTACCGGCGGCATTCTCGGCGGCCAGGTCGACTACGTGGACGAACGACTTATCTTCTCGAATCTTACTGGGATCGGCTTCCGAATCACTTTGACGGACGTTGAGTTTTTGGATCCCCTGGTGATCGATGGTGGCGACAGCGTCCAAGTACTCGGTACGACAACTTTCCCTTTTGCGGAAATCGGTCTCAGCGGAAACGCCGACACACTTCTGGAATTCGAATCAGGAAAGCCAATCCCAGGAGATATCATTGTTGGTGGAAGCAACACGCGTTCTCGTTCTATCGGCGCCATCGGTAATGGAATTCTCAGTATTCCTGATGGCGTAACGATTCGTTCCACGACACCGAATTTGATTCTCGGCGGTGGTGACACGGTGGTGAACGAAGGAGAGGTAGAGATTCGCGGCGGGACAACGCGAGTTGCGAGTTCGACGAGCTTCCGTAACGACGGTGTGCTCGATATTTCGGATGCAACGTTCCAGTTCGAGCGGGGCAGCACATGGCTGGAGGGCGATCAGGCGGGTGTGTTGCAACTGAACAATGCGACGTTGAACGTCTTAGGCAACGCAACAACGCGTAGCTTCAATGTTTCACCCTCCACGTTTCTACGGACGGGCGGCTCGGTCAACTTGCAGACCGTCTTGGATAACCGCGGCGATGTGCTGACTCTGGACAGCACGACGGGGCCGTGGGTTTTGGAATCGATCGGCTTCCAGACCGGAGGTGTTCGTGGCGGTCAAGTTGACTACGCCGGTGAACGACTGATCTTCTCGAATCCGAACAACATCTTTGACGAGATCAAGCTGACAGACGTCGAGTTTTTGGATCCGTTGGTGATCGATGGCGGTGATGGTGTTCAAATACTTGGGACGACGACGTTCCCGTCCGCGGAAGTCGGCTTTAGTGTAAACGCCAGTTCCGTCTTAGAGTTTGGATCGGGTAAGCCGATCCCGGGGGACATCACGGTGGGTGGAACGGCATCGCGGACCATTGGTGCGGTAGGCAATAATGGCACCTTGATTATTCCCGATGACGTAACAATCCGTGCGACGGGTTCGGTATTGATTCTCGGCAGTGGTGACTCGGTGATCAACACAGGAAGCTTGTTGATCGAGCAAGGATCGTTACGGGTTACGAACGGTAGCTTTACCAATGACGGATCGCTGGAAGTGACCGGTTCGGCGGTCGCCGATCTTGATGTTACACCGACAAATTTTTCGGGCGATGTTCTGTCCGGTGGTCAGTGGCGTGCTTCGGATACGGCTCGCATTGATTTACCCGCCGACAATTCAATCACAACCAACAATGCAACGATTGCCCTGTCAGGAAGCGGTGCGCTGCGGACTGATACGGAAGACGCGATCGCGACACTCACCGAAATCACATCCGGTGGTGCGTTGCACTTGGCAAACGGACGAGACTTTGCCCAGGCGTCATTTAGCAACAACGGAGTGCTGACCATTGATTCATCTAACTTCGACATCACCGAAGATCTAACCAATGGCGGCGATGTCTTGGTTGGCGTCGGAAGCGTGATGAATGTTGGAGGGGACTACACGCAGAGCGGTGGATCAACCATCGTCAATGGGCGTTTGCAAGCCACGCGAGTCGACATGGCTGGCGGTGTGCTGGGTGGTGGAATCGCCGGAAGCGGCGTCGTCGCGGCGGACGTGGAGAATCTCGGTGGAACGCTGTCGCCCGGCAACTCTCCGGGTATCCTGGATATCATCGGCGACTACACGCAAGGCCCCGGCGCCACGCTGTTGATTGAACTCGCCGGTCGCGATCCGGACATTCCCGAATTTGATCGTTTACGCGTCACCGGAGTCGCGACGCTGGATGGAACCCTTCGCGGTGAACTGCTTGATGAATTCGAGCCGACACCGGGCGACGCATTTCGTGTGCTCTCGGCCGGAGCCCGCTCGGGTCGATTTGCCATTCATGATTTGCCTTTTCCCGGAGGCGCCGGTCGGCGGCTGAGCGAAGCGTATGATGCGACGGGATTGACGCTGCTGGCTCAAATCGTTCCGCCACTTGACTTCGTGGCAGCAACGACGGGCGGAGCAACCGATGGGCGATACAGCCCCGCGCAAGTTGTCTCCGACTTATTCGGCAACACCTATGTCACCGGTTCGTTTGAGGGCACCGTTGACTTTGATCGTGAGAATGTCATTGCTGGTGATACGCTCACATCAACGGGACGCGATGGTTTCATTGCGTCATTCGACGAGACTGGACGCTTGCGTTGGGTTAGCCAGATCGATGGTGGTGAAGATGCATTCGGTGCCGGCATTGCGATTGATCACGGCGCGGACCCGTTGTTATCGACCGACGATCGTCTCTATGTGACGGGAGCCTTCGGCACGACCGCTCAGTATGGTGCCGCCACGATTGCCGGCGGAGCCGAGACGACCTATCTATTGCAAACCGATGCGTTGGGAATGCTCGCGTCTCTGGAGGCGTTGCCGAGTGGACTTGCCGGAGCTGGCAATCGGGTCGCAATCAGCGACGGTGGAAACGTGCTGATCGCCGGAAGATTTACCGGGACGTTCACATCATCTACCGCGACATTCAGTTCCGCCGGTGACAACGATGCCTTGATCGTCGAGTGGGAGGTTGGCGTCGGCGTGGTGAGGGCTGGCCGCATCGGAGGCGTCGGATCGGATCAGGCCGTCGATGTCGCGGTGGACTCCGCCGGTGATGTTTGGCTGGCCGGAAACTTCTCGGGGACGACCACTGGTCTGGCCGCGTTGACCGCCGCGTCCAGCGTTGGTAACGCAAGGACCGACGCTTTTCTATTGAAGCTTTCGCCCAACGGAACCGGTTTTGATGTGCCCCTCGAGCGGCGATTCGGTGCGGATGGTGACGAAGTCGCCACAGCCGTCGCCGTCGATTCCGCCGACAACGTGGTTTTGGGTGGCAACTTCCAGTTCGAAGTCGACTTTGATGTTGACCCCGACCTCGCATTCACATTGCTCAGCAACGGTGATGAGGACTCCTACATCGTTAAACTTGCCGGCGACGGTCAGTTCCAATGGGCTCGATCGACCGGTGGCTATCGCAGCGACTTGCTGAACGATCTTGACGTTGATGAAGCCGGCGCCGTCTATGCCACAGGCGAATTCCGTGACCGCGTCGATTTTGATCCAGGTGATGATTCCTTCATCTTGGAATCCAGCGGCGAGACGACACCGGAGGCATTCCTCAGCAAATTAGATTCGGAAGGCAGATTTTTATGGGCCGCACAACTTGGTGAGCAAAGCGACAGCGTCTCACGTGGCGCGGGGATCGATGTTTCGCAATCGAACCGAGTCGCTTCGGTGGGCACGTTCCGAAACACGGTCGACTTCGATCCCACCGACTTGGTTCAATTGCGGACGTTCACGCCGAGCACTCCGGACGCCGAAGCAGGCTTTCTGTCGCTGCTTGATCAGAAGGCAATTCCGGTGGCGAGCCTGGTGGGCTTGCCGGCCGCGCCGGTACTCGAAGGCACGACACTCAATTTGACTGCGAATGTCGTCGACCCTGATTCGATTCGTTTTGACTATGAATGGACACTTCTTTCACGCGGCGTGGTGATCGCAGCGGGCGATCGCCCGAGTTTTCAGCCAGAACTTCGAGACGAAGGGATTTACACGGTTCGGCTCTTGCTGCGGGATGAGTCGGGTAATCGTTTTGAAACCTCCGCGACCGTGTTGGTCAACAATGCTGCTCCGGTCATTGTTTCACTCGAAAGGTCGTCGGAACGCATCAATGAAAATGAAGTCATCATCGTTTCGGGTGAGTTTTCCGATGTCGGCCCGGACGACACCCACACCGTCGTGATTGACTGGAATGACGGTGGGCCGATTGAGCGGATCGTGCTGCCGGCCGGCTCGACCAGCTTTTCTGCCCAGCATCGATACTTGGATGATGATCCAACGGGCACCGCGTCGGATGAGGTGGAGATTCAAGTCCGAGTGCAGGATAACTCGGCGGGTCTTCTTGCGACGCAGTCCTCGGGAACCGTTCAGCGATACGACGGAGGAAGTCTTTTCGATCTCGGTGCCTTGGTCACTTCCGGCAGCGGTGGGTTGACGTCACCGAACGCGGTGGTCGTGGGGCCGGATGGAGATGTTTACGTCAGTTCAAGTGGTGCCGCGGCGAACCCTGTTCTGCGGTTCGATGGAATCAGCGGTAGTTTCGTCGAAACCTTTATTGCAGCGGGTGACTCAGGAACAACGGTCGCGGCGGATCTTGCTTTCAGTCCCGGCGGTGATCTCTTTTATCTGGATGGCGTTGGTGAGAGGGTCCTCCGTTTTGATGGCCGAACCGGTGCGGCTGTTGGCGAGTTTGTTTCGACCGGGCTCGATGATCCTCGCGGGATCGCGTTTGGGCCGGGTGGCGATCTTTATATTGCCAACTTCGGAGCGGACGAAGTGCTCCGGTTTGATGGAGCCAGTGGCGTGCTGATCGAGACGGTTGTAGACACCCCAGCGCCGGAAGACCTTGCGTTTGGCGAAGCAGAGCAGTTATTCGTTCTAACTCGTCTTCCGGTGAACCAGGTCTTGCGATTTGATGCGGCCACGGGCGATAGCTTGGGCGTTCTCGCGGAGCCTCCGTTGTCCGGCTCGATTGCTCGGCTGCAGATCGGTGCTAATCGTACGCTGTTTGTTTCCGATTCAGATGGCCCGCTTCGCCGATACGATACGCGTACCGGTCAAGAGGTTAGTGGTGCAAGCAGCGGTGACGGAGCACTCGCGAGTCTACCGGGGCAAGTCGAATCCTCGCTGTCCGTCACCATCGACAACGTCGCGCCGTTGGTTTCGGTTGAGTCAGCCGCCAGCGCTGTTGCGGGCCAGCATCGCTTGGTCGCAGTTGTTTCGGATCCAAGTGTCTTCGACACATTCACATATGCGTGGACCGTGACCGGTGCGACGATCGTCGGTCCCTCGGACGAGGACAGTCTGACGATCGCGGGTAGCGGCGTGTCCTCGGCAAGTCTCACCGTCACCGATGACGATTCGACATCGACGACGTTTGACGTCGAAGTCATCGTCGGTACGGATTTGAGCGATACAATCACGGTTTCCAATCCGGCATCGGGAATCGACAAAGTGATCGTCCTCGCGCTCGCGGGGAACGATGTGGTGGATGCCGGCGCGGTTACCGCGGTACCGGTCGAGTTGATTGGTGGTGATGGTGATGACGAGTTGACGGGCGGATCACGTGATGACTTGTTGATTGGCAATACACCGGGAGACTACGCGGCCGGAGGCGGTGATCGAGGCAACGATACGTTGATCGGTAACAACGGCAACGATGTTCTCGACGGAGGACTCGGCGACGACACCATGGCGGGAGGTGCCGGGGACGACCGTTATATCGAAGTCCCGGGAAGTGCGGACGTTTTAATCGAAGGCGGTTCCGGATTCGGGAACGACACGATCGATTACCGACAAGCGTTCTTCGGTATCACCTTCAGCCTCGCCGATGTCAGGGTGGCCCAGGTGGTCAATCCGAATGCCGCAATTGCTGACCAACACACGGTCGAGATTCAAGGCCGTTTTGAAAATCTTTGGGGTAGCGCCTTTGGCGACGAACTGACGGGCACCAACTCGCCCAACGTCTTGATCGGTGGATTGGGCGATGACTTGATCATTGCCGGTGGCGGTGACGATCAGCTCTTCGGCGGCGATGAGACGAACCCGCTGACGACTTCGGTGTTTGATGGCGACGATATTTTGGACGGCGGCGACGGGGATGACTTGATTGATGGAGGTCTCGGCAATGACCTGCTGGTTGGAGGAGCTGACGCGGATATTTTGATTGGTGATGCCGGGGACGACATCATCTTTGGCGGCGATCAAACTAACGTCATGCTGCCCGATGGCGATGATGTGCTGGATGGTGGTGCCGGGAATGACACGCTGAATGGCGGCCTTGGTGATGATCTGCTGCTCGGTGGTCTGGATGCGGATACGTTGATCGGGGACGCGGGCGACGACATTATCTTCGGCGGAGACGAGACAACGGTCGCGCTCGCGATCTTTGACGGCGACGATGTGCTCGACGGCGGCGCCGGAGATGATTCGCTCAATGGCGGCCTGGGCAACGATCTGCTGATCGGTGGAGCCGACGCGGATGTTTTGATCGGAGACGCCGGGGACGACATCATTTTTGGCGGCGATCAAACCAACGTCTTGCTTCCTGACGGTGATGATATTTTGGACGGCGGCGATGGGAACGACACACTGAGTGGCGGTCTTGGTAATGATCTGCTGGTTGGTGGAGCAGACGCGGACACTTTGATCGGTGATGCGGGCGATGACATTATCTTCGGTGGCGATGAGACTCCGATCGGTCTGTCCGGCTTTCTCGTCGGTGAATTCTTGCCACCTGAAGATTCTGGTGACGGCGACGACACTCTGATCGGCGGATCGGGTGATGATGTGCTCAGTGGAGGTTTCGGCGACGACCTACTCATCGGCGGAGCGGACGCGGACTTTCTACTCGGCGATGCCGGTGATGACATCATCTTCGGCGGTGACGAAACCAATGTGTTCATCGCCGACGGCGACGACATTCTTGACGGGGGCGATGGAAGCGATGAACTCTTCGGCGGCCTCGGAAACGACCTTTTGACCGGAGGTCCGGATGACGACTTGTTGATCGGAGACAGCGGCGATGACATTATTTTCGGCGGACCGGGCAACGACGAGCTGACCGGCGGAACCGGTGTCGACACGTTCGAAGGAGGAAGCGGCACCGATCGGTTGGTTGAAACCGCCGATGCAGACACCACATTGACGGCGACAGGATTGCTGATCACCGGTCAGCCGAATGAAATTCACTTCGATTTGGAGTCCGCGTTTTTGACCGGCGGTCCGAGCGACAACGTTCTTGACGCGGGTGCGTTTCGCGGTGCGGTCGCACTCTTTGGGCTGGGCGGAAACGACACGCTGATCGGTGCCGAACAAGCTGACATTTTGCTGGGAGGACCTGGGAACGACACGCTTTTGGGTGCGGGCGGCGATGACATCCTGGAAGGCGGTTCGGGTGACGACGAGGCCAATGGCGGGGCCGGCAACGATACCTATTTTCAAACGCCCGGCAGCAGCGATGTCTTCAACGACTCCGAAGGAATCGATTCCATCGACTTCGCATCCGCGGGGCTGCCCGTGCAACTCGACTTGACCGTTTCGGGACCCCAGTCGGTCGATGCGGCCGGCAATCTGCTGACACTCAATGGCGTCTTTGAGAACGTCCGCGGTTCAAGCTACGACGACGTAGTGATTGGCAACAACCAACGCAACATCCTCAACGGTGCGGGCGGTATCGACATGCTCGATGGCCAGTCGGGTGCCGATACGATTCAGGCCAGTTTTACTCAGCTGGTTTATCTTGATTTCGACTCGGCAACCGGACCGGGTGAGCGGGATTACTCACCGGCCGAACGCAACGCGATCGAACGGAGGCTGAAAGAAATCTACGGGGCCCCGTTTAGTTTTACTTTCACGCAGAACCGTCCGTCCCAGGGTCGCTTCACGGCAATCATCATTAACGCCGGGAGTGCCGAAGACAACGAACCGTTGGTGGGCGGCATCGCGCGTGAGCTGGACTGGCGGAACTTCAATCCCGGCTCCTTCGCCGTCGTGAATGTCAATGACTTTCTCGGAAGCCGCGGCCAGCCCGCCGCGTCCAGCGAGAATTATGTCGCGTTAACGGCCGGTGTGATCGCCCACGAATTGGGACATCTCATCGGGCTGGCACACTACGATTCGTTTGGGCCACTCGGCTCCGGTGTCTATGACGGCTTTATTGCAAGTAGCACGTCGAGGGAAAAGATTGATGCAGCGGAATCGAGCGAAGCTGCTGACGAATCGAGTTACTCGCTGAGTGATTCGCCAGTGCTTTTGGCCGGGGCTACCCAGACGGGCAATAGTCAACCAAACCGTTTTCAATCACCGGCCGGGATCGTCTTCGTCGGCAATGAGGCGGTTGCCGAGTTCATCGTCGACGCAGTTGGGCAGCTTCAGTTAACGACATTGGTTAGCGAGCCTCAGGTGTTGAGCGGCCAGCTCGATCCGATCAACGGGCGGCTAACGCTGCAGTGGTCACTTCGGCCGGCCGATTCGTCGATCGAGGTCGAGTACCAGTATGACGCCTTGCGACCCGGTTACCGGGGTCCGGATGACGCGAGTGAGACCAACCAACACGTGATGGGATCGCCCGCGTCGGTCGGCAGTACGATCGCAGACGTACTGCGACCGACGTTCTTTAGTGAACGCTCCCTCATCAAAATTGCATTCGCCGACGCCAGCATGTCCTTGCAGGAGTCGGATCTAACCACCGTCGCCGCCTCTCAGTTGCCCGGAGGCGTTGTTTACGATTTGGGGGAACTTCCGACGCTTGCCGTTCCAAACTTGCTGCCGGCATCGGCTGCAAATCATGGACTGGAATTGCATGTCGAAGCCGTTAATGTCGTCGCCCAGATCCAACTGGACGGCGGCGTGAGCGAAGAAGACGTCTACGCGTTTGTCGCATCGGCTGGAGAACAACTGACGGTCGAAGTGCTTTCCGATTCACTGCGGCAACGCCTCGCAAATACGATCGATCCGATCGTTTCGGTACGATCTGCCGACGGTCAGACTCTGGACTATTTCGGTCAACCTGCAATCAATGACGATGGCCCGGACAATCGTGACTCGCTCATCCTTGACATCGCGATTCCAGCCGATGGCGTGTATTACATCGTCGTCGATACGTTTCAGCCGGTCGGAGGACTGGACCAAGACACCGGTGATTACGAGCTCTTCGCCTACAAACACACCATCGAGTCAAACGTGCGGCAAGGCGGCGGCGGTGACATACTGATTGGTGGCGAAGGTCCCGACGTGCTCATCGGAAGCGCCGGCGACGACTTCTTTCGCGGTGATATCAACGAAGATCAGTTCCTTGGCCTGTCACCATTCGACTCGTTCGGCAACAACGCTCCGATCGCGATCGATGATCTTGCCGTAACGGACGAAGATTCGATCGTGGCGATCAATGTTTTGGCGAACGACACTGACGAGGATGAGGGCGATGGTCCGCTCAGTTTTACATTGGACTCCATCGACAGCATTGAAGTGATCGGTATCGCAGAACTCAATTCAGCAACCGTGGCGGAGATATCGGAAGGAGTCTTGGAGTTTGATCCGGGCGAGGATTTTCAACAGCTGGAGTTGGGCGGAACTGCTGAAGTCCGCATAGCCTACACGATGAGCGATGATAGTGGCGCGACCGACAACGCGATACTGACGATCACCATTAACGGCATGAATGATGCACCTACGGTATCCGATGTCAGCTTGTCGGCCACAGAGGACGGCGATCCGGTGACGGCCGGTTTTGCTGGCGATGACGTGGACAGCGATGATGATCAATCGACGCTTAACTATTCGTTGCTTACGACGCCGTCGGCGGGCTCCGTTGTCAACAACGATGATGGCACGTTTACCTTCGACCCAGAAACTGACTTCGAAGACCTGGCGGTCGGTGAAACCCGCAAAATCACGTTTTCCTACGAAGCTGTCGATCGTCACGGAGCAACGAGCGATTCGGCGTCAATCACCGTGACGGCAACGGGTACGAACGATGCGCCCAAGGTTTCCGATGTCAGCGTGTCGGCCACGGAGGATGGCGATCCGGTGACGGCCGGTTTTGCTGGCGACGACGTGGACAGCGATGATGATCAATCGACGCTTAATTATTCGTTACTTACCACGCCGTCGGCGGGCTCCGTTGTCAACAACGATGATGGCACGTTTACCTTCGACCCAGGAACCGACTTCCAAGACCTGGCGGTCGGCGAAACTCGCGAAATCACGTTTTCCTACGAAGCGGTTGATCGGCACGGAGCAACGAGCGATTCAGCGTCAATGACCGTGACGGTAACGGGTACGAACGACGCACCCACGGCGGCCGATGTCAGCTTGTCGGTTGCAGAGGATGGTGGACCGGTAACGGCCGCTTTCTCAGGCGATGATGTGGACAACGATGACGATCAATCAACGCTCATTTATTCGTTGCTCACCACGCCGCCAGCGGGTTCCGTCGTCAACAACGAGGATGGCACGTTTACGTTCGATCCGGGCTCAGACTTCGAAGACATTGCTGCCGGAGAAGTCCGCGAGGTCACGTTCACATACGCGGCAGTGGACCGACTTCAGGCAAGTAGCAATGCTGCGACAGTGACGGTTTCGATACAGGGTGGAGGAAATAATCCGCCGCTCATCAACGAGTTGAATGTTGACGCCGACGAGCCTTGTGAGGCGTCGCCGGATCGCAATGTCATGATCGATGGTTCTTTTCAAGACCTTGACCTGGACGACAATCACATCGTCACGGTCGATTGGGGCGACGGATCGGAAATTGAGCAAGTGGCCGTTGACTCACTGACAGGTCGATTCAACGGGCAGCACGCATTTCCACATGGAGGCGCTTTTACAATTGAGGTCACCGTCACGGATTCAGATGGTGCGACCGCTGTTGCGGAAGCGACCGCCTGGGTCCAAGGGATCGGATTGGTTGATCGCGTTCTGTATGTCATTGGAACACCGGCGCGAGATCGCGTGAGCATGCAATTCACGTCTTCGTCTCTCGTTGTCGACGCCAAGTTGGGAAGCGGGGCTGGAAGGCAGCGATTGCGTGCAACATATGGTGCGTCCGAATTCGATCGAAGTATCACGTACCTTTGTGGCGGCAATGACCGGTACCTCAATGCCTCTTCGACGGGCACGTCTTTGCCTCAGCACATTTTCGGCGGTAACGGCAACGACTTCCTGCAGGGTGGCCCCGCGAATGACTTCATCGACGGAGGGTCCGGAGCAGACTGGATCGACGGTCGCGCGGGTGACGACCAAATCAACGGCGGATCTGGAAACGACGTTGTGTATGGTGGGTCGGGTAACGATCTGATTAGCGGAGATGAAGGCAACGACTTGGTGTTCGGAGGTTTTGGTCGCGATCTGCTTCTAGGTGGAGTCGGCCGAGATTCACTCTTTGGCGGATTTGGAGACGACTTGCTAGTCGGTGGCGATGGAAAAGACTTGCTCTTGGGAGGCTTTGGTGATGACGTGATCATCGGAGGATTTGCCGCGAACGAGGAAAACGCGACTGCTCTCGACTTAGCTTACGATGAATGGCAGCGAGGAAAACGAGGGCAGGCACTTTCGGCACTCGGCACGCTGCAGGACGACGAAGACGTCGACTTGATATGGGGCGGATGGGGCGATGACGATCTCTACGGAGGAATCGGCGATCGTCTTTGGGGTTAGACACTTTAAAGAAAACGAGTCGGCCGCATTCGAAGTGAGCGAGTTTAGCCAGGTCGCCCGCTTACACGCGGGCGTGGATTGAAACACGCAGCGTAGCCATCCGCCACGTTCACAACTGTAAACCATCAAATTCAGTCGTCGTCATCGCCGAAGAGGTCAACCAGCATGCCTAAATCGTCGGATAATGTGAAGTCACTGCTCGTGCCGCTGAAGTTAGTACTCCAGTCGATCGGCGTCTTCTCTGGCTCGCCACTGGCTTGCACCGATGATCAGTTGATTGGTGGCTGCCCATTCACAACAAGCCGGTAAGCGAGGAAATATCGATATTGAGTCGTGCCTCGCTGAAGTCGGGTTGTGAAAAACCATTGCCTGAAGCAAAAGCGCAACTTCAAAAAGCGTAAGAGAGGCGATTCCCGTGACTCGTTCACTCGCTTACCGGCCTGTTGATTTAGCAACCCGCTGTGTGTTGTGCTTGGTAGGACCACTGACATCTAGAGCTGGAAATGCCGTACTTGGTTGGGAATCATAACCCAACGAGTAGGCGAGGTATTCACTGTCGTTAACCAATGTCATTCGATTCCTCGCTTACGCGTTTTGAAGTTGCGCTTTTTTCGAGGTCGAGCTGAGATTGATCTTGCAATGAAAGCGGGGCCAGCGGATGAGGAGATCATCGCATTCTCACTCGTCATGCCGAAGGCCCCGCTGATGATCATCGTCTCCGAAG
>JBCCOI010000098.1:0-16148 GCA_039025515.1 Planctomycetota bacterium | reverse complement strand
ACCAAGGAGACAGCTTTTGGCGCTTCCGCTGAAGGTTCGCGAGTTACGTGTCGGTTTGATGAAGGTGCTCGCGGGAACGCAGCGTCGGCCGTTGGGAACCTATTGAGCCGGACCCGCCGGCCTCCGACCGCAGCCGCCCCCGATGTGGATGTAGTCGGCCCTTTGTCTGTAGCCGGCCTCTGCGAGGCCGGAAGTTTCGGGTTCACAGAACCCGGCTACAGAAGAAGACCCGGGCCTGTAGCTGGCCTCTGTGAGGCCGGAAGATCCAGGTTCACAGAACCCGGCTACAGAAGAAGATCCGGGTTCTCCGAATCTGGCTACAGACGAAGGTCCGGGTATTCAGGAGGACTCAGCTACAGAGAGAAAAACTCAATCCCTCGCGACAAACTCATTCGGTAGCTCGTACTTGCCTTCGGCTGCATCCCGCGTCGTGATCAGGATTTCAGTTTGCTCGGGCGGCTGTCCAACCGGGTGAATCACCCAAACCAAAGATTGCTTCAAGTCATCGGGGCCCGAAGCCGTCTTATCCGGGTTCGCAGCCATCACGAGTTCCGTGAGTATGGTTCGCAGCGGAACGTCTTCGCGATCAAAGCCACGGATCTGCTGATTCTGCGTGATCCCGTTTAACTCCAAGTCTGCGCCGATGATTCGCATCCCCGGCGGAGTTGTGCCCGACGGCAGCGATTGTTGAAACTCCTCGTTGACGGCATCGACGGCAAACTGCAACGACAGCTGCAGGAATGAAATGGACATCGGCCGATCGAGCATGTCATCGACGGAGAGCGTTTCGGTCGGTTCAGTCGATGCGATTGCATCGCCACCCGGAGGTGTGTTGAGTGCGAGTGCAGTTGCGAGTGACAGCTGTGCCGCCGCTTCGTTGGGCAGGTACATTGATGCGACGACGGTTTCGCCGATTTGTGTGCTTCGCGTTTGACGCTTGGCGAATCGCATCATCATCGGCAGCCGGTTGGCCAACAATCTCCACGTGGGATCGGCAACGGACTGAACGATGAAGTCATCAGCCCAGCCCGGCCAGCCGTCGATCGACTGGCGGAGTGACTGCAGCAGTGATGCCGTCTTTGTTGTTCCGCTGGGAAGCTGCCGAAGCTCAACGTAGGTGCGTTCCGGTTCGAAGGCGGTGTTGATCGAGAATGCTGCAACGTCGGGAATCAACCATCGTTTCAATGATTCGGTGAGTTCCGGAAGCGTATCGGTTACCAGCCTTCGTCCATCGGCGAACAGAAAGTTAGGAGTGACCAGGACGACCAAATCACTCGCTTCACTGGACTCGTTCCATAGCGTTTGCAAACCGCGCGCGAGTGGAATGGCATTGCCATCGATTTCGGCGACCTCACGCATTCTGTCCACGGATCCGACTGCAAAACGAGTCACTTCCCCATCCGAATCGAGCTTGCCGCGGTCACCACCGGCGATGAAGTAGGCTTCGCTGTCCGATTCGTCACCGACGTAAATGGTGCTCCCATCGGGAAGCGGTGAACGGCCCGCATCCCAGCCCTCCAGGAGCGTTTTGAGTGCGACCGGATCATTGAGCTCGATAGCGAGCGCAGTTTCCGGCCAGCCATCTTTACCGGGAAACAGCGAAACCGTGCATCGTCGGACTTGGTCAGCCGCGATCCCCGTGCGCTGTGTCATCTCGCCGACTAACGCGGTGACCTCCGGATCAAACGCCTCGCGAATCGATGCGGTGGAATCGGACGTTAAAAACCGTTCCATTTGAATGGTCACGATTGCTGCCGGACCTGGCGGCATCAACTCCAGCGGTGGCGATGCGGAGTCCGCAGCATAGGGTGGCACCCATATCAATCGATCACTTTCGACCAACTCAAAACCTTTCGTCGTCGAAGGTTCTGCGGATTTCGGTTGCTCCTTGGGAACAACGTCACGAACCGATTTGTTGGCCGAGGCAATCCGGTCCAGATCTGCAAGACTGGGCGCCGGTCTGGGACGCGCCGTTGGTCCGCGTCCTCGAAGGGCGATCGCGATACCCAGCATCAACAAGGGGGCGACCATCATTCCCAGCAAAAACGGAAGACGATTCTTTTTGCGGCGTCGACGCTTGCGGGTGGTCGTTGCGTTTTCTGACGCGGAACGTTCTTCCGGTACAACCCCAGCGTCTCGTTCGCCAGCTTCCACGGCAACCGGAAGAGCCTTAGCGGCTTCAACAGCCTCGGGCTTGCCGACGGGCGGTTTCGGCGTAGCAGTCTTAAGAAGAGGCGTCGCGACATCTGGAATCGCGTCCGGTACAGCAGGTGGCGACTGACTCTGGGCGGGTGCAGCTTTTTCGGGCTTGGGTGTTGTTGTTTTCCGCTCAACCGGTTTAGGGGACGCGGGTGCCGAGGTCGCATCCGAAACACTCGCCTCACGCGAGGCATTCAATTTGTTTGTTGAACGCTTCGCAGTGGATAAATCCTTCTGTTTCTTCGATGTCGGTTCCGCTTTCTCGATCGACTGTGAATCTGTTTCAGATTCGATGGCACTTCCACTCGCGCCAGCTTCCAAAGACTCGCCGGCTCGGAGTAGAGCTTGAGAGAACTGTTCTGCCGAACTGAATCGTGAAGTGGGATCCTTTGCAAGCGCGAAGGCGAGCACTCGCATCAATGGATCACCGGAGGCACCTTGCTCCGTGGCCGTCACGATCTGCTCGGGATACGATTCGTTGTGCGCTTGAAAAAGTTCGTCGTGCGTTGAACCTTCGAACGCATTGCGGCCGATCAGCAAGGACAGCAGGAGTGACCCCAGCGAGTAGAGATCGGACTGGGGAGTTGGCGGGACGTCGGAACGGATCAGCTCGGGGGCTGCGTGTTGGGCGGGATGATCAATGCGTTCGATCCAGCTTGTTGACCAGTCGCTCTTGGGGTGTCGGGGCGGCGATGAGGGATCTCGCAGCAAAAGGCCATGGCCCTTGGGGGTGATCCAAACGTGGTCGGATGAAACGGCTCCATGTGTGTTGAAACCTCGGGCGTGATCCAATGCTTCGCACTTGTGGATCGCTTGCAAGGCGGCGGCCAAATCCACGCCGAGACGTACGACCTTTCGAGGGCTCAGCGATTTGCGACTCTTCAGAACGTTGCAAAGCGGAGCGCCCTCCGGCAGCGACGAAAAAATCTCGACGGTTTGCTCCTGATCGCCGCCCTCGGCCCCGCCTGACAGCTCCACTTGTTGGAGTGTCGGCGCGTTCAACTCGGCGGAGATCGCCAAGCAAGCACGGACGGATTCAGTGAGCTGCGAGAGTGGCGCCCGCAACAAGAAGCCCTTTTTTGATTCGCCTTCCGAGTTTCTTGTTTGAGCCGGCAACCAATGGGAGAGAGGACGCAGCGGCTTGTCATCGCGAGCGATATAATTGCCGATACGCAGATCTGGTTTCGCATCAGCCAGAAGTGCCGAAGCTTGAAACCGTGTGACACGCTTTTGCCGAAGCAAGTGCTCGGCAAACTTCTGCGGAGGAAGTTCGGAAAGTGGAACGCCCAGTTGTTTGGCCAGGGTTGCGGCGTGATTGGAGCAGTCCGCTTGTGTCATCAGGCCGATCTCAACAAGTCGCGACCAGAATTCGGCTGAAGAGATCGACATGGAATAGATGGTGGGCGGAAAGTCGTGCAAAGCGGTGGGGCGACTGCGGGCGTCAAACCTGCTTCATTCGATAGTTTACCCGATGAATTGGGTTTCTCAGCCGGCCGAAAACCCCACCCTGACGACGCACCGACTATTCGTGAGCATAATGTTTAGCTGGTCGGGCGGGATCGTTCGCCGAACATACCTACCTTTCCACTTCGGCCCTCGGCTGAGGTATTCCAGACAACCGCGATTTCATCGCGAACGCCAGGTGGTCTGATTGCAAGGATCATTCGGATGATGCACCCGAATGACGTCCGCGATTTTCAGGTAGCCGGGTTCTGGATCGAAAGAATCCGAGCGAGTTCGTCGTCGAGAAGGAGGCTTCTGTGAACATCGTCTATTTAACCAGTGAGGCAGTCCCGTTTGCCAAGACGGGTGGCCTGGCAGACGTCTGTGGAACACTGCCGCGCGATGTCGCATCGTTGGGCCATCGTTGTGCTGTAATTCTTCCCGCGTTCCGAAGCATCTTTCGTTCGGGCGTTCCGGTCGAAGCGACGGACATTAGTTTCGCGATTCCCATGATGGACGGAAAGCTGATCGCAGCCCGGCTACTCAAGTCACGACTACCCGGCAGCACGGTTCCCGTTTGGTTCATTGATCAGCCACAGTACTTCGACCGCGAGGGCTTTTACGGCGACTCAATGGGTGACTACTCGGACAACGCGGAGAGGTTCGCGTTTTACTGTCGTGCCTCTCTAGCCGCCGTCGAACGACTCGGAATGGATGTCGACATTGTCCATTGCAACGATTGGCAATCCGGGTTGGTCCCCGCGTTGATCAAGGCGACGCCTAAATCATTCCCGAACTGCGCGAAGGCGGCAACGATCTTGACGATTCATAACATGGCTTACCAAGGCCAGTTCGGAGCCGGAGCGTTTCCGTTGACCGGTTTGGGATGGGAGCATTTTTTGCCCGAGTCGTTCGAATTCTACGACCATCTCAATTTTCTGAAAGCAGGTATCGCGACGGCGGATCGTGTCACAACCGTGAGTCCTCGTTATGCCATGGAGATTTGCACGCCGGAACACGGATGCGGCCTCGACGACGTGTTGCGCTCACGCGGTCTCGATGTCGATGGGATCATCAATGGCATCGACCCCAAAATTTGGAATCCGGCCATCGACCGACATTTGGACGTCAACTTTGATATTGAAGACTGGCAAACTGGGAAGAATGCCAACAAGGAATCCCTGCAGATGACGCGAGGGTTGGAGGTCAACCAAGACGTTCCAATGGTGGGCTTGGTTGGCCGGCTCGCGGATCAAAAGGGTTGGGATTTGATCCTTCCCGTGATCTCGCGACACGTCGCCGAGTCGCGTCCCGTTCAGTGGGTCATTCTGGGTAGCGGTGATCCGCGTATCGAAGAGGAGCTCCGACGGCTTTCGAACGCCGCGCCACATCAGGTCGCCGTGTATCTCGGTTTTGACGAAGGTCTCGCGCACCGCATCGAGGCAGCTTCAGACCTATTCGTGATGCCTAGTCACTACGAACCCTGTGGGCTCAATCAGCTCTACAGCTTGCGGTACGGGGCCGTCCCCGTTGTGAATCCCACCGGTGGACTCGCTGATACAGTCGTCAACACGAACGCCGAATCGATCGCCAATGAAACGGCCACCGGTTTTCATCTCGGTGAGGTTTCACCCAAGGGTCTTGACGAAGCTTTGGGAGCAGCACTGCACATTCGTTATCACCAGAAAAAAATCTGGGAAAATATCGTGAAGCGTGGCATGTCGCAGGACTGGAGTTGGAGGAAAAGTGCCTCCCGGTATGTCGCGCTTTATGAAGACGCTGCGTCCCTTACTTGAGATATCTGTCGGCTGCGTTCGTGTCGATCAACCCCCGTTGCCGGTGATTCGATGGGAATCCCCATGGAAATCGTCGAAAAAAGGTTAGAGTATCGATTGCAAAGGATATGAATCGCTAGTTATTCGGAAGGTCATGAGTACTAGGGCGGAACACTCCGACAATCGATCTCCCACAGCCAACCACATGGTTGATGTGGTCGAAAAGTTGGCGGCTGCCCTCGATGCATCGTTGCCTGTGCAAGACCACCGATTGCCTCCGCCTTCGACATCAGTTCCTGAGCCGGAGACGCACCCGGACATTGATGCCGCTCCGATTGATCAGGACACACGACTTTCGACGGAAGATGAAACAACCGCCATTCGTCGTGCTCGGTCGGCCGAACGTCAGGCCAACTCGCGTATCGGGCGTACGAAGGCAAAGTCGAAACGCGAGCGACGAAAACCCGTCTACCGGGGTGAGGAGAAAACTTCACACGCCCGTCGCGATGTGATGTCGGGAGCGTGGACCATTTTTGCCCCGGCACGTGATCATCGTCCGAACGAGTTCGCGGGTTTGGTTTCGCTGCAGCAAACGGTTGAACAGAGCCATCCCAAACCCAGTTCGGAGATCGATCCGGAGTGCCCGTTCTGTAGCGGAGCCGAATTTCAAACTCCTTCTGCAGTCTGGTCGGCAAAGGCCGTGGAGGAGGTCGATGGAACATCTGGCAGTCCGTCGATGAAACGATTGGCGGGGACACAGGCGTCCATCGTTTTCGCAGAGCAGCCGGATTGGGATATTCGCGTGATTCCCAATAAGTTCCCCGCCGTGAGCCAGTTCGAAGACGTCGCTGCAGCAAAAGCCGACGCTGAGCCACTTTTTCCACTCGCTGACGTTGTGGGCGGTCATGAGGTTGTCATCGAGTGCGGAACCCACGCAAAGTCTTTGACCGATATGAGTGCCTCGTGCGTTTTTCTGACGCTGCTTGCATATCGCGATCGGCTGAAGCATTGGGCCCATGTCCCGGGCGTTCGCTTCATCAGCGTTTTCAAGAACTGCGGCATCGAGGCTGGCGCCTCGCTTCGTCACACACACAGTCAAATCATTGCGACCAGTTTGATTCCCCAGGCCGTTCGCAGTGAATTGCTTCGATGCCAAATGCATCGGGCACGGACGGGTAGCTCACTGGGCTGCGATCTCTTGCGGGCTGAACTGGAAGAACGCAGTCGAATTATCGACCAATCGGACAGCTTCGTCGCTTTCTGCCCGTTCGCCAGCCGATTTCCCGGGATGATTCGCGTCACTTCGACGTCACATCAGCCCCATTTCCATGCTTTCGAGAACGACACGCTCGATCGCCTAGGGAGCTTTCTTTGGAGGGTGATCCACTGGATTGAGGAATGCTATCCGGGCAAGTCTTACAACTACATCTTGAAATCCTGCCCACCCGGTACGGAACAGCCGGAAGCGTTCCAGTGGTCCTTTGAGATCTTCCCGCGAATCTCCAAGCAAGCCGGATTCGAATGGAGCAGCGATTGCATGATCAACTCGCTGATGCCTGAAAAGGCGGCGTTCGCCTATCGTGAGATTGCCAGCCGTGACGATCCCCGCAACGTTCTTGCGTTTGGTTGATCAATCACCCGGGGTTTTGCCGATAACACTTCGTCGGCATCTTTAACGTTTGGGCGAAGCTGCGCGGACCGGAGAAGCTTGCGATCCAGTGCCGCAAATTTCTTGCCTGATTGGCGCGAGCTGACTAGTCGGCCATTCGGAAATAGCGTTTGAGATCATACAATCGGTCTGTGTGGACGCATGAGGTTTTCATGCTGCCGGGCCGATTTGCCGATGCAAACGCCTCCCTCCATCACGATCCGCCAACGCGAACGAACTTCAAGAGCATGTCAGCGAACGTCCATCTGTGCCTTGTTCTTCATAATCATCAGCCGATCGGAAACTTTGACGGCGTTTTCGAGCAAGCGTTCGAAGATAGTTATCGACCATTCCTGGAGGTGTTCGAGCCGTTTGATCAGCTAAATCTCTCGCTGCATACCTCGGGACCGCTGATGCTGTGGCTGGCGGAGCGGCATCCCGAGTACCTCGACCGCCTGCGTTTGCTGGTCGAAGCCGGGCGAATCGAGATCATCGGTGGACCGCAATACGAGCCGATTTTGACGATGCTGCCGTCACGCGACAGAATCGGACAGATTGAGGCCTACAGCACATGGTTGGAGCGAAATCTTGGCGCCCGCCCAAATGGCATGTGGATGCCCGAACGCGTGTGGGAGTCTCCGTTGACGCGGGATGTCGTCGACGCCGGAATCAACTACACCGTTCTGGACGACTATCACTTCCGCGCCAGTGGCATGCCGAATGAACGGCTGACCGGCTACTTCATCACCGAAGATGACGGACGCTTGCTGCGCGTGTTCCCCGGTTCCGAGCATCTTCGCTACACGATCCCGTTTCAACCGGTGCAAGCGACGATCGACCATTGTCGCCAGGTTGCCGAACGCTCCCCCGGTGCCGTGCTCACATTCGGCGACGACGGCGAGAAGTTTGGAACTTGGCCGGACACGAAGCAGCACGTCTACGGAAGAGGTTGGTTACGGTCGTTCTTCGAAGCACTTAGCGAAAACAGTGATTGGCTGCACACTGTGACATTGGCCGAAGCGGTTGAGCGGACACCCGCGGCCGGAAAGGTCTACCTGCCAGACTGCAGCTACCGAGAGATGACCGAGTGGTCGCTTCCCGCCGACGCCCAGGTCACACTCGATCATGTGTCGCACAAAATGCAGTCGGATCCGAATTGGGAGTCGCTGCAGACGTTCATCAAGGGAGGTTACTGGCGCAACTTCAAGATCAAGTACGAAGAAACCAACGAGATGTATGCGAGGATGATGCACGTCAGTCGTCGTCTTGCGGACGCCGAGGCCGCTGGTGCACCGACCGGGCAATTGGCCGTCATTCGCGACCATCTTTATCGTGGCCAATGCAACTGTCCCTATTGGCACGGTGCCTTTGGTGGGATTTATCTGCCGCACCTTCGCAATGCAATCTACGAGCACTTGATCACGGCCGATAACCTGCTGCAGCAATTGGGTGACGCGGACGGCGTCGGTGTTCAAGCGACGGCTGAGGACTATAACTTTGATGGGTTACAGGAAGTGAGGCTCAGCAACGATCGTCTTTGCGCTTGGGTCGCTCCCGGGCGCGGGGGTCGCATGTATGAACTTGATGTTCGTGCGATCAGTCACAATTTGCTAGCCACGCTGATGCGGCGGCCAGAAAGCTATCACCAAAAAGTCTTGGCCGGCCCAAACACCGACGGCGATGACGTGGCAAGCATTCACGACCGAGTCGTTTTCAAGCAAGCTGACTTGGACCAGAAACTCCAGTACGACCGCTATCCGCGGAAGAGCTTGATGGACCACTTCTATGACAACGACACGACGCTCGAGTCCGTGTCACGATGTGAGGCGGTCGAACGCGGCGACTTCGTTGACTTGCCATTCGAAGCAAAACTTCGCCGTGGTGCGGATCGAGTGCAAATTCAGATGAAACGTGACGGCAACGCCTGGGGCGTTCCGATCACCTTGACCAAAGCGGTCACCATGATCCAGGGAAGCGACAAGCTGGAGATCACCTATCTGCTCGAAAATCTACCGCAGGATCGAGACATGCACTTCGCGGTCGAGTTCAATTTTGCGGGCTTGCCGGCCGGCGCCGATGACAGGTACTTCACCGGCGAAGGCGACGACCGTCTGGGACAACTCGGAACCAAACTTGACTTGCACGATGCAAGGCGTTTGATGCTTTCGGATCGATGGCTGGGCATTGATGTCGACTTGTCAATTGATCGGTCGAGCGGCATTTGGGCGTTTCCGGTCGAGACGGTCAGTCAAAGCGAAGCCGGGTTTGAGCTGGTACACCAGAGTGTTTGCGTGCAGCCGCACTGGTTAGTTCGCGGCAACGAGTCTGGTCAGTGGCACGTCACCATCGAGATCGCCGCCAGCTGTGAAAAACACGCTGAAACGGTAGACGAACAACAAGTGATTCACCTCTAGAGGCTGTGTTCAGCGCAGGTTTGCGAATCGAGGAAATTCCTGAGCCGATCGGCGATAGCCGCGGTTTTTGCTCTGCCCGCCGAAGCAAGCCCACGCGTCAACGTCGTCCAATCAGCTTGTTTCTTAAGCAACGGAGTTCAGCTGCAACCGAGTTGTGACCGCCCCATTGAGAGAGAATGCAAAATGGGACGAACCAAACGGCGATCAACAGACCTGTGATCGTGAAGCTATCACCGCTGGTGTTCAGCTTTGCCACGGCGATGATGATGATCGCAAAGAGGAGCGAAAGCAGTAGATTCAATAAACTGGCTTGGCGTCGCGACATTTGATGCCCAATCAAGAAAACGAATTCGGGGAGCAGTCGATCAATCCTGCTGATCCGCACATGATAACGGATGAAAGCAGCGTGTGAGCCGACACTCAAAAATCGCACATTCGGCTTTAGGAATCCTGACGAGCGAGGCGTCACCGTGTCCATCGCCGCAGCAGCGTTTTTGAAAGTAGCTCGACGGTGGCGTAAAGCGCTAGTCCGAGTAGCGTCGATGCGAAAAGGGCCGCGATGAGCGGTGCCGTTCTCAATTGACCTTGCCATAGGGTCATCAGCGTTCCCAAGCCGTCGTATTCCGACGAACCGCTGCCGACAAAGAACTCCGCAACGATCGCACCAATGACCGCCAAGCCGCTACTGGTCTTCGTGCCAATGACCGACGATGGAATACACGAGGGAAGTTGAAGTCTCATCAAACGCCACGCGCGACCGGCCCCATAAAGCGAAAACAAATCAGACAGCTGTCGGTCGATAGCCATCAGTCCCGCCGTCACGTTGTTGACGATCGGAAACAAACAAACGATGACCGTCACAATCACCACCGTGCGAAATTCATAGCCGCTCCAAATGATCAACAGTGGGGCGATGGCGACGATGGGGACCGTTTGCAAGAAAACGACGTAAGGAAAAAATGCCAGCCGAATCAACTTTGATTGGGAGAAGGCAACGCTGATAAGTGAACCGATGCAAACGGCCGACACCAAGCCCGCTGCGGCGGCCATGCCGGTGAAGCACCACGCCTTGACGAGCTTCTCCTGATATTCATTTGCAGCCTCCCAAACCTCTGCGGGTCTCGGAAGCAGTGCGGCCGAATCCAATCGGTCGGCGAGGACTTGCCAAGTTGCAAGTGCGATCATGGCGGTCAGCAGTACAAAACCAAACTTCATGCACAAAGCAAGCGCCGTTTGCTTGGAAGAGCGATTCGCTTTCGCAGCAGTCTCTGTCGTCAAGGCTTTACCTCGAAACCAGCGTTTGCACCCCGAAGCGCATCTCCGACATTGCCATAGAACTCTGCGAACTCGGACGTTCGCATCAGTGACGTTTGACGCGGCCAGGGTAGAGAGTTCTCAAGAAGAGTCTCAAGCTTTCCGTCACGCATCACGGCAATTCGGTGGGAGAGAAGAATCGACTCGCCGACGTTGTGAGTGACCATGACGGCTGTAAAGCCACGCTGATCCCAGAGCTTCAGAAGCAGATTCCCCAAGTCGTTTCGAAGCATCTCATCAAGAGCGGCGAACGGCTCGTCCAGCAGCAGGACACTCGGTTGTGTGACCAGTGCTCTTGCGATCGACGCTCGCATTTGCATCCCGCCCGAGAGTTCGTCTGGTCGTTTATGGATCGCTTCACCGAGTTGGACGGCTTGCAGCGATTCGATTGCTGCTTCACGCCGTTCTCCGACGTCACGCCAACCGATGAGGTCGAGCGGTAGCATCACGTTTTCGAGTGTCGTTGCCCACGGTAGAAGAGAGGGTTGCTGGAAAACGAATCCGATTTCGCCTTCAGATGACTGAGCGACGGGATCAAAAACGACATCGCCGGACGTCGGCGGTTGAAGTCCCGCAATGCAACGAAGCAGAGTCGTCTTGCCGCAGCCGCTGGGGCCGATCAACGCGACGATCTCTCCCGCGCTGATCTTAAGATCGACTGAGTCGACGGCACGTGATCCGTCGCCAAATTGAACGGAAAGCCGGCTGCAAAAAATCGCTGAGCTGTTCATGTTCGAATCAAACCACCGCCGTTCGTGTCGGTTGTTTGTTGACCTGATCCACGATGGAGGAGGCGATCGCGAGCGATGCGGTTGCGGCGGGCGAAGGTGCGTTGAGCACGTGGATCGCGCAGTCGCTCGGTTGGATCAAGAAGTCATCGAGCAGTTCTCCGTCGGGCTTGACAGCTTGAGCTCGAACTCCGGCGCGGCCAGGTGTTAAGTCTTCCTCACGCAGACAAGGCATCAGTTTCTGAAGCGCTTTCACAAAAGCAGCTTTGCTGAGCGATCGGACCATCTCACCCAGGCCCATCTTCCAGTGTTTGAGTGCCAACTTTCGAAATCCGCCGAAGCCCAAGGTGCCCGCCAAGTCGCGTGGACGCACCGTTTTCCAATCGTATCCGTCACGAGCAAGCGCGAGCACCGCGTTGGGGCCGCACTCCACCCCGCCGCCGATCATTCGAGTGAAGTGAACTCCCAAAAAAGGAAAGGCGGGATCCGGTACGGGGTAGATCAAATTGCGAACGAGGCTCTCTCGATGTTTGGCCAACTCGTAGTATTCACCGCGAAAGGGAACGATTTGGATTTCGGGCGTGATGCCACTCATGCTCGCGATCCGGTCGCACTGGAGTCCGCCGCAGTTGACCATCAAGCCAGACTGATAAGTCTCTGCCTGGTTGCATTCGATTTCAATCGACTCCCCGATCGGACAAACGTTCGTGACGCGTTTCGCAAATTCGATGTTTCCGCCGGCATCGCGGATCAATCGACAAAGCCGCTCGCAGACGGCTACGTAATCGACAATGCCCGTTTCCGGCACATGAAGCGCGGCAATGCCAGCGGCATTTGGTTCCAAGTTCCTGAGCTCGTCGGTATTGATGCGGCGGAACTCGACGCCGTTCTCCGTTCCACGTTCTTCGATTCTCTCCAACGCATCCAGTTCGCCCGCGTGCGTGGCGACGATGACTTTTCCACATCGTTCCCAGGCAACGTTGTGTTCTTCGCAGAACGACTCCAACTCTTCTTTTCCACGCCGACACGTGACCGCTTTCTCGGATCCCGGACGATAGTAGATCCCGCTGTGAATGACTCCTGAATTGTGACCACTCTGATGCTCGGCGACCGCCGACTCCGCCTCAAGCACTCGGATCGAACAATCGGGAAAACGTCGTTGCAGTTTCCAGGCCGTCGACAATCCAACGATTCCGGCACCAATGACCGTGAAATCGGCGGATTTGTCGTGAGCTTTCATGCCAAGCGAGTTGATACCGTGGCCAGTGTTGTCATTCGAGCAGGCAGCGTTGCTGTTCGATTGGGTAGTATAGTGATCGGTTTACCCCGTTCGCGAAACCGCGCTTTGTTGAAATGCCAAGGTCAATTTCTTCGCCCCGAGTTCTCTACCGCTCTCGCCTTACGCGACTCGGTTTGCATTTTGTTTTTGTGGCCGTCTTTGCGGTGGTCGGGGGCGCACTTCGTGGCTTCAACTTGTTACTCATCTTGTCCGGTTTGCTCTTTGCCGTGCTGATCGTCCAGTGGCGTCAGGGTCGGGCATGTATCCGCCGTGTCCGCGTCCGCCGTCGTGCGCTGAATCCCATGCCGGCTGGATCAAGAATCTTGATGAAATACGAGGTTTTCAATACCGGCGCGTTGCTGCCGGTTTGGATGTTGCGTGTCAATGACGCCATTTCTCCGGTGAATGTTCCTGAGATGTCAGGGCCTACCGATGAGCAAGAATCCGCGGGTGCGGAACGTGAAAATGCGACGAGGCGGCAGCGTCGTCGCACGATAAAGCGGCAGAGACTGTTGTCTCAACAGTGGAAACCGGCACCATTGATTGCGGGCGTCGGTCTCATTCCGGCCGAATCATCGCGAACGAGTGAAGTCGAATGTAGATTTTTACATCGCGGAGAGTATCGGCTAGGTCCGTTGGAAGCATCCACTGCTTACCCGTTTTCTTTGATGTCCTGTGATCGACTTGCGATCAACGCAGATCTAGATTCCTCGGTTTACATCTACCCTCGGCCGCTGAAACTTCATCGAGGATGGCGGCGGATGCTTCCTCCGCGTCGCGGAGGTGATGGTCTTAGGACGGCGGGCCAGTCAGGCTACCACGGTGAGTTTTACGGAGTGCGAAAGTGGCAATCGGGTGACCACGTCAAGCAGATTCATTGGCGAACGACGGCGCGAATTGGTGAACCGGCTGTTCGGCAGTTGGAGAGGAGGCCACAACATAGTGTTTCTGTCGTGGTCGATTTGTTTTTTGCAGCACCGAGCGAGTACGAAGAATTGCTCGAGTTCGCGATGACAGTCCTCGAGGAACTGACGGGTATCACGCGCGATGAGCAGCCTGCGAAGACGTCGGCTTTCCATCGACCGACCCACATCGCGGTTGCAGACCAGTTCGCCACTGAAGGAGCCGAGGGGCGACGATTCTTCGGAGCGGGACTCACCGGTCACGAATTGCGAGCCAATGAGTCTGACGGACTCAGCCCGGCAGATCTGTTGAAAAGACTTGCGACGGCAAACGCGACGACTAACCCCGAGACGCTTCCGCGGCTTCTCAGCGAAAATGCCGAGTTGCTGACGAATACGGATCTCGTTGTTTTGAGCCAACGTTCGATGAACGAAGCCCTAAGACAGCAATCCGCTCCGACCCGTTCGGTTGATGACCGCGGTTCAGGGTTGCCGGAAGCATCGTCTGAGGAGATGGAACGATGCCGCGAGCTGGCCGGATTTTTGAATCAGCGTCACCGCCTTACCTGGCTGGATCTCCGAATGCCCTCTGTTTCTCGGTGGATCGACTGCGGTCCTAATAAATCGACGCTTGTCGATGTTGCCGGCGCTAGGCGTTTCCTTTCCGGCAGTCACGACCAATCAACGGTGAGCAACCAAGCCCAATGAGCAAGCGTGCCTTAGAAAGTGCCAGTGTCATCGAAACTGACGGCGGCTCACCGCCGGATGCAGATCGTTTGCGGTCTCGACTATGGCTCGAGTTTCTTTTCGCGTTTCTGACGGCCGCCGGGGGTGTGGTTCTTGGTTCGGGGCAAATGGCAAGCGAGGGCACGGAGACCATTGCCGCAATCGCAGTCTTCACGGCGATTGTCGGATTCTTGTTCGTAGATTGGCTTAAGTTTTTTGAGCTGCCGCCATTGGGGGCGTATTTGGCAATGGGCGGCGCCGCTGCTTATTGCGTTCGCGAGTTTTGGTCACAGTCGGAAACGGGCCGGCCACAGATGTTGTCGGTGGCCCTGCTGCTGGTGTTGGTGCAAGGGACACTGATGCTGCAGCGTAAGTCGCGGCGAATCTTGGAGCAGCTCGCCGTCTTCTGTTTGTTGGAACTGGTGGTGGCGGCGATATTCAACGACGCAATTGCGTTTGGGCTGATGCTGTTTCCTGTCGCCGTTTTGGGTGGGATCGCATTGAGTCTCCTAACGATCGTCACGGCACTTGAGGATGTCGAAGTTGCGATCGAAGAAAGCGAAGTCGTGGAGCCAAGGAGTCGGCTACGGCGTTTTTTCGATTTCCTCGCCAGTCGCACCTATGACAGCCAGTCGCAGCGAAGCTATGTACGCACGGCGTCTCCAGATTCGATCGCACAAGGCAATGCGTCCGCCGGGGCGTGGACGAAGTACGCGATGCTCTCGCTGCTCCCTGCGGTGCTGCTGATCGCGGGAGCATTCTTCTACGTACTGCCTCGCAGAGTGGAAGCGTCAAGGGCCGTCGGAAGCGGCAATGCGATGGTCGGTTTCGATGACCGCATTCGGCTCGATCAACTCGGAAGACTCTCGCAGAATTCAAAGATTGCGTTGAAGGTTGAGTTGACGAACGCGAGGACGGGAAATCCCTATCGGGCTCGTGGCAGCCTCTACCTTCGTGGCAAGACTTTGGAGACCTATGAGGTCGACTATCAGGATTCACGCCCGACGGCGACTTGGGTTGCTCAGCCACCCGAAGCGATGAACAAAAGCAATCTGCTGCCGAACCGCTATCGCGTTCTTAATAGCGAACTCGCCGCGCGATTTGACGATGTCAACGTCAAGATCACGTGCGAAACCATGAACCGCCCCTCACTTTTTTCGATCGCACCGTACCACCGCACCGGCGAAGAAGACAGCAACGAAGATGCGTTGTTGCATGCGGTCAATCGGTGGACACTGCAACGCCGCGATAAAGAGCCACCCTATCCCAGAATTCAGTACTCATTCGGAACCGCCGCGTTTTCCAACAACAAACAATCGCCGTTGATCGGCGATCCACCCGTCAAGCGGCTCAGCGATACCTCATCCATCCTCGATTTGACGCCGCCGTCACGGGGGCAACAGTTGCCGAATCGGCGCTATCGCCGAGCCATCTTGCAGTGCGATCGGCAGAGGATTCCGACAATCGTGCGTCGAGCTTCAGAAATAACGGACTCGATACCGGACGCAAGCAAAACGCGAGCAAGCGTCGCGCGTGCGATGGAACAGTATTTGGCGAACGACGCCGATTTTCAGTACACGCTCAACCTCAATTCAACACCGATCCCCAACCTCGATCCGATCGAGCAATTCATGGCCGTTGATCGTCGCGGCCATTGCCAATACTTCGCGTCTTCGCTCGCGTTGATGTTGCGCTGCGTTGGCATCCCGTCGCGGGTTGT
>JBCCOI010000097.1:0-16150 GCA_039025515.1 Planctomycetota bacterium | reverse complement strand
TAGCACCGCGTCGGTAGTCCCCGGATAAAGAGACTCGATCGCGTTCCGGATCTCCATAATCTTTCTCCATCGAAGGACGGACTTGATGACCGCATAGATTGATGAGCTCCTCCGTCGATGCGATTTCGATGCCGCGTAAACCGCGCGGGACATTTGAGTGGCCGCAGGAGGGGTGGGAGCAAGGTTGTGATCCAGCCAGTCGGTCAAATCAACCGATGTGGCTCCCAGTGGCGTGTTGGACGCCGATGCGGCAATATTGTGCGGTTCCGCGACGTCGGGTGGGGCAGGTTGCCGCAGAGAAGACTCTGGCTATCCGTTGGACTGGTTAGCGATCCAACGCTTCCACTCCGGTTCATCGTCAGGCTTAAGAAGTGGTTCCGGCATCATCGGAAGCCGCTTGCTTTCCGGCATTCCGGGAGTTTGAGCGCGAAGCGTGAGTAGTCCGTCGACGCCCAATTCGAAACCGATCATCCGAGTTCGCTTTTGCTTGGTCTGTTCGTCCGCGTTGACTTCAAAGTCGAAGCGGCCGAGCGAGTGCCATTTCTCTCGATCCGGTCCCGCAGATTCGACGATCGAAAGCGTCATGACCTGCCGATTCTTGGAGAGTGTAAGCTTGCGATTCGTGCGAGCCGGGAGCGTCTCACCTTGCCGAATGAGCGGAAGAATCCGCTGCCGGTTCTGTTTGTCTTCGACGATAATCCCTATCGTCTGCCCGGCCACCGAAGTTGGCGGAAGCATCAATTCGGTGCGCTGCGGTAATTCCGAGGCGAGGCACGCGGCGGCGCCACGCGCCACATCGCTTCGATCGACCGGCGTCATGCGCAGGTTTGGGGAAAGCTTTCGGAGCAGCCGCGACTGTAGCTCGCCGATCTTGAGCAGCGTGCCCTGCGTGATCACGCGCTGGATCTTCTTGGGGTGAATGCCGGCCTGTCGGCAGACGCGGTCCATGTCTCTTCGGATGCCTAGACGCAAGTCGTCGCAAGCTCGTAACCATTCTTCTCGCTTGACATCAATCGAATAGGGCTCGCCGTTACGCTCCACCGATATCCTGACTTCCGAGAGCAGCAGGAGCGAATTCAATGCGCGTTCGCAAGCCATTTGAAGCCGAGACGCCAAGACAGATCCTTTCGTCGGGTCGAACCGGTGCTGCTTCTTAAAGGCTTCAGTTGCCATCAACACCAAGCGGTGCTGCCAAGCCAGCGCCCCGCTGTGCCAATGCCCCGATGAGGCGAGCTGGATCAGTTGATTGCCGCTGCGGCGAATGAGCGTGACATCACTCGCCTGTCCCGTGAGCCCGAGATAGAGAATGACTTCGTCACCCGACGCGATCGAATGATCCGCCGAATCCGGATCGGGTGTTGAGATCAGCGACATGGCCGCCGCGATTCCGCGATCGACGAGGCGAACAGACTCGATGCCCGCCAACCTGGACGCTTGCTTGATGCTGCGGCGATGAAACTGGTCATAGCTGGCCGGAACCGCTATCGCGGCCAAACGAGGCGGCTCTTGCTGCGGATGAGCGTGCCGCATCATTCGGCGTATGGAAAGACCAAGTAAGACTTCGGGCGGACACTTCTTGCCAGAGATTTCTCGCTCGACGACATCCTTACCGATGTAGAGTGGCAAGCAATGGAGGACTTGCTTGGGGTTTGAAAATCGAAGCTGATTCGCATCTAAATCAAATCGGAGCGTTCCATCTTCGTCCGCAACCGCCATGCGATACAGTGGCTGGTCGTTCTCGCCGGCATTCAAATTATGAATGCTGCCGAGTGGATCCGCTTCCGCGATCGCGCTGTAGGTCATCCCAAGATCAATCCCGTAAACCGATTCGCTGGCGATGGTTGACGAGCCGCCCGAGAGTGTCGGCGTTTCTTGGATCGGTTTGTTTTGAACATACTCGGCGAGCCACGATGGGCTGTGCGTTTGCTCCGCATAACTGCCTAGATCTTCGATGACTTCGTCAAGTGAGGCGTATCGTTCACTCGGCTTCTTCGCCAACATGCGGCGGAACACGTTTGCAAAACCCAGATCGACGTCGCTTCGCAGCTGCATCAAATCGGGAATCTCACCGTGACGATGTCCGTAGACTTGGTCCAGGTACTCGCCCGGGTAGGGCGGCTTTCCGGACAAAAGAAAGTAGAGCACACCACCGAGCGAGTAGATGTCGCTGCGTGGGTCCGCGTCGTCCGGGTTTTCGAGCTGCTCGGGAGCCATGTAGGCGAGCGTTCCGACGAGCCGGCCCTTACGTTTGTGATGCGATCCTGGGTCCTGAATCCTTCCCAGTTCTCGCCCGTCATCGGACCACAAGATGTTGCTAATCTGTGCCAACCCAAGATCCAAAACCTTGATCGTGCCGTCGTTCGCACGGATCAAGTTTCCGGGTTTCACATCGCGGTGAATGATTCCGTTTCGGTGAGCATGCAACAATCCGAGTGATGCTTGGCGGATGATGGAGGCTGCCATGCCCGGCGAAAGTGGACCATTCTTCGCGACCAACTTCGTCAACGTCATGCCGTCGACGTACTCCATCACAAGATAATGAATCTTATCGTGCTCGCCGGCATCAAAAGCCGTCACGATATTAGGGTGTAAAACTCGTGATGCCGCGCGCACTTCGTCGTAGAAACGTTCCAAGGAAGCGGCGTCACCTTGTCGGTCGCCCCGCAGCATTTTGAGTGCAACTTTGCGTTGCATCCGAACGTGCTCGGCCAAATAGACTTGCCCCATGCCACCCGATCCGATCACGGACTCAATGGCATAGTCGCCAATTTGTGAAGGGATAGACGGATGATCGGCAGTTGTCGCGTCTTTGGTCGCAACCGGATCCGAAATACTCATGTCCAGAGATGAGTCTTTTGGTGATTCCTCTTCAGCGACATCGCACGTCGGAGAGTCCTTGGGGACATCGCGAGAATACCCATCAACATCATCTGAATCGATCGCGATCGCTTCGAACTCGCTTTGCTGGCCGCTGGCGTCACTTTGCCCCCACGCAGCCGGCGGCTGCCAATCGACACCCGCAAGGGAGCCGCTGGAGGAGTCCTCGGAACGCGCGTCACTCGATGCCAACGGTTCTACGGGTGATTGGGGAGACTGAGACAAAATTCGGGCGGAATCAAAACCCCTCCATGGTAGAGCTACGCTACACAGAGAGGCAAACAAATTCGATAATTTGTGCTCAGCCCGGAGAGCTTCTCGCCGAGCCAGCCGAAACATCCGTCGAGGTTCCTCAAAAGTATGCCCCGACACGGAATAACGCGTCAGATCGGCCGGTGAACCGCACCGGTTTGGCGGATTTCACAGATTCCAACGCCTTCTTCACCTTTCGCTCCTGACGTGTCGCAAACCGATCCAACAAGACGTCTTCGAATCGCAACGCGTGAGAGTCCTCTCGCACTTTGGCAAGCGCGACACATTGGTGAGTTGCTGGGCAAGCAGATTACGACGCCAGAAATTGTTCCGATGGTGAGTCGCGGGGATGTCGACATGAGCCCCATCGACGGCACGCGTACCGTCGGAATCTTCACGAAGCGTATCCAAGATGCTCTGCTTGCCGACGAGGGAGATATCGCCGTTCATTCGATGAAGGATCTTCCTACAGAGGAGCACCCGGACTTGGTATTGGCGGGCACCGTCCAGCGTGAGACGGTCGCGGATTGTTTGGTCACGGTGAATGGCGTGGAGCTGAATCAGCTCCCAAAAGGAGCAAACGTTGGGACGGGCAGTCGTCGCCGTGCGGCACAATTAAAGAGGCTTCGCCCCGACCTGAATGTGACCCCTATCCGCGGCAACGTGCAAACAAGGCTCGAGAAGCTCAACTCCGGTCAATACGACGCAATCGTTCTGGCAGCCGCCGGTATCGAGCGACTGAAATTACATACCTTGCCTCGGGTGGAGATGACTTTGGAGGTGATGCTTCCGGCTCCAGGGCAAGGTGCCCTAGCCGTTGAAACTCGTAGAGATGATTCCGAGGCAATCCACGCGGTCAACACAATCTCGGACGAACGAACGATGGCATGCATTACCGCCGAGCGCACGATGCTGGCACAGCTCCATGGCGGATGCCTCGCACCCATCGCGGGTTTGTCTACCATCGGGGACTCAGGTGATCAGCTGTTGCTTCATGGCCGTGTACTTTCGGTCGACGGTTCAACGTGCTTGGAATCCAAACAGCATTTGAAGATCGACTTCCCGTCGGAATCTTGGTTCTCCACGGCCGTGTCACTAGGGAAAACGGTGAGTGATGACTTGATCGGACAAGGTGCCCTCGAGCTGATTCAATCCAATCGATAAAAGAGTATTCCGCAAATGACCGAACACCCCGAACTGAATCGTCGTTTGTTGCTCGCCGGCGCAAGCTGTTCCGCACTTGCGCTTCCGCTTGCGAAGTCCAGGAATCTCGTTGCCGCCGAGACATTCCAACGCTCTGGCGGTCCGAAGTTTCGCTTGTCGTTGGCCGCTTATTCTTTGCGGAAGTACTTCGCATTCATGAAAGGCAAGTCTCAAAAGCCTGCGGACGAGAAGCAGGCGATCAACATGAGCGACTTTATCGACTACTGTGCAAAGCTGGACATCGATGGAGCAGAACTGACCAGCTACTTCTTCCCTCCCGAAATCGACGATGCCTATCTGTTACGGCTAAAGCGTTACGCCTTTTTGCAAGGAATTACGATTTCCGGGACAGCAATCGGCAACAATTTTACCTGCGGAGCCGGGGAACAGCTCGATAGTGAAATTCAATCGGCGATGAACTGGATCGATCGTGCGTCGGTACTTGGAGCGCCCCACATTCGGTTTTTTGCAGGGACGGGTAAGCAACTCGACGATCATCCCGAGCGGATGCAGGAAGCCGTGGAGGCGATGCGCCGTTGTGCAGACCACGCGGCGTCAAAGGGAATTTTTCTTGGCATCGAGAATCACGGAAACCTCCGTCGAGAGCAATTGCTTGATTTAATGAAGGCCGTGGATCATCCGTGGGTCGGCATCAACCTCGATACGGGCAACTTCTTTAGCGAAGATCCGTACTCGGATTTGGAAGCCTGTGTTTCTTTGGCGGTCAACGTTCAAGTCAAAACGACGATGCGAAAACCTAACCGGGATACCTACAAGGCGGACCTTCCACGCGTCGTCGAGATCCTTCGAAAAGGAAACTATCGCGGTTCGGTCGTGCTTGAGTTTGAAGAAGAAGAGCCGTTTGACGGAATACCGCAAACGATTTCTGAATTGAAACGCCTGATCGGTTAGCGTCGGAATGCTCCACCATCACAAGTGAGCGAAGGTCATCTTCGAAAAAAATTGGACGCGTTGTCGAAATCGCAGTTTCTCATCCGTCGTGTTTGTGAATCGCGGACGGAAAATCGAAAGCTCCCGTGTCGGCTGCTTAATGGTCGGTGCTGGCGGAAGCATCATTCAAGTCCGGGCGGACACTTGAAGCGAGAGATGCATACCGAAAGGCAATCGGTCTCACCGATTCATCACCACGCCGAGCTTGGTTGCAGAAACGCCTCAACGCAACCGACACGCGTATGGGAGAGGAAGAAGCATAAATCGAGTCTGCTCTGAGTCATTGTTTGCAGCCACTGATTCTCGTTCGGAAGTTTGTTCCGAGGTCGCAGACCTCGTCTACAGAGGCCGGGAGTCTGTTCCGAGGGACAGACCTCGCTTACGGCGTTTGAGGTCGGCGATTCCGTTCCAAGGTCCGAGACCGTATCGGGCTAGGGAACTGCGGTCGGTTCCGCTTGCCATAAATACAGAAACGTTGGCATCTTGCTTCGTTGCAGTCCCGGAATGCTGAGCGGAATCAACGAGGGAGCAAACGTTGAGGTTCCGAGTGCATCCAGAGGCGTAAACGCGAGTTGGTCTTTGCGGCGGTACAACATCGCCGGCGCCGATGACGGCAATCCGCTTGCTTGACGCGCCCAATCGAGTGCCGCGTCGATGTAACCGACTTCGTCGACCAACCCAAGTTCCTTCGCTTCGCTTCCGGTCATGACGCGTCCGTCTGCCCAAGTTTCTCTGGACGTGCCTGTGAGTGGGCGTCGCTGAACGACAACGTCGATGAATCGTGCATGGAACTGGTCGGCGATTTTCTGCAAGACCTCCATTTCGGAGTCTTCGAGTGGCCGCTGCGGAGTTCCCGCGTCGATCATCTCGCCACTTTTGATCGTCGATGCGAGTACATTGAACTGCCCCATCGTGTCTTGAAGGTTGTAGACGTTCAGGATGACGCCAATCCCACCGACCAGGCTGGTCGGATGTGCAAAAACGGCGTCCGTGTGGCAGGCCAGATAGTAGGCGCCTCCCGTGCCGACATCCAAGATGCACGTTGCAACCGGAATGTCTCGTTTGCTCTTGAGCCGCTGCAGTTCGCTCGCCATGACATCCGATGCCGTGACGCCTCCGCCCGGCGAGTTGATCCGCAGGACAACGGCACGGATATTCTCGTCTCCGATCACCATGTCAATTTTCTCGCGAAAGAGCGAAACGGCGTTTTCGCCGGAGCCTCCCAGTCCACTCGGCGTTCGCTCGACGAGGAGATCGTCCACGTCCAAAATCGCGATCTTTGAACGTTGACCGATTTCTCCGTCAACGCAAGTCGGTGTCAGTGGCGAAACTCTTGCATCGCTGGGGAGTTTGATCCGGGTCGCGAGTTCGCCTCCCATCTCCATTCCGCCTGACAGGTTGACATCCCCGTCGATGTCCATGCCTCCACCCATGTTGACCGCTCCTGCGTGCCGGAAAGTCTTCTGACATCCGGGAGAGCACATGGCCAAGCAGAAGCAGGCCATCATTCCTAGCAGCGAGCGAAGTATTGACACGAGGTTCTGACGCGGAATCGACAGGAGGCGGGTTTTGGGCAAAACTGGGAAGGTGTACAGCATGCCTTTTGCAAAGAATTGGCTGCATCCCGCAAGCTCAATCTGCCGCCGGAACCCGCATTGATGCGATTTACCGCGCTCATTTTCAAGAACCTCTCCCGCCGTCGGTTCAGGACAATGCTCACGCTGGCTGCTCTATCGCTGGCTGTCGCGAGCGTGGTGTCACTGCGCGGAATCGCAAAGGGCTTTACGCGGTCGTTTGCGGGTATCTACGAATCGCATCGGGTCGATGCCGTTGTCTCCCGACAAGGATCAGCAGACCGAATCAGCAGCAGCGTCGCCGAATCCGCTGTCGAAGCGATCCGGGATCTCGCGGGTGTCCGGCGAGCTGCCGGCGTTTTACTGGAAACGCTTTCGTTGGAAGACCAACAGATTTATGGCGTTCCGACGATGGGAATCGCTGCGAAGAGTTGGCTGCGCGATGACTTCGATTGGGTTTCAAGAGCGAATGAAAACGACTCGACAGCAGAAGTCGCCGGCGTGATTTCCTTGGGCGTCAACTTGGCCGAACGAGCCGGTTTGCAAGCCGGTGACGTCGTGAATTTGTTTGAGGAGCCATATCGTGTCGCCGGTGTCTTCGAAAGCTCAAGCGTTTGGGAAAATGGTGCGTTGGTGATGCCGCTGGAGCAACTTCAATTACTGACCGATCGTCGTGGGCAAGTGACGTATATCAACGTCGTTTTAGAAAGTGGAATCAAAACCCAAGCCGCCGAGGACGTGTTCGAATCGATAGGGTCGATCGATCCGAAACTCAACGCGTTGGCGACCGATGCGTTTGTGCGAACGGATACGCGGATGCAATTGGCATCGGCGATGGCATGGATGACTTCCCTGATCGCGTTAGCGATCGGTGCGGTGGGTACGCTTAACACGATGATGATGAGCGTGCTCGAACGGACGAGAGAAATTGGGGTTTTACGAGCCGTAGGTTGGTCTCGTCGGCGCGTGATCACGATGGTTGTTTCAGAAGCGCTCGTTTTGGCTCTTGTCGCGTCGCTGGTTGGCGGTCTGCTCGCGTGGTCGGCAACAGAAGCGATGAGTCGACATCCGGTTGTGCGCGGTGTGCTCGTTCCGTGGGTCGATCATCGTTGTTGGCTTGAAGGCGGAGTGTTGGCATTGCTGATCGGACTGGTTGGAGCGATCCTGCCGGCGCGCCGGGCAGCATCGATCATGCCCGGCGAAGCAATGCGGATGACATGAATTTGAAACCCACTCGTCACCTTGGCGTTTCACACGACGACGCAAACAGCCGTTGACGACTCGGCTGTCCGCGAGGACTCGCGGCTTCCTTGATGCCCACCACGACACCCGCCCGATTCAAAGTGAACCCTGCATCTAATTCATCCAGTTCCCAGAACGAGCCGTTTCAGCCGATCGCCATCATCGGCATGGGGTGCCGATTTCCAGGTGGTTGCGATGACATCGCCTCCTACTGGAATCTTCTTTCAGCGGGTAGGAGCGGCATCTCTCGGACTCCCGCCGATCGATGGAACCTTGGGAAGTTTTACCGTGCAGGTGCGTCCCGTCGCGGCAAGACTCAGAGCCAACACGGCGGGTTCGTTAAGGACATCGACGCGTTCGATCCGGAGCTTTTCGGTATTTCACCACGCGAAGCTGCTTGCATGGATCCGCAGCAACGCATGCTATTGGAAACCGCATTTCGTGCGATCGAAGATGGCGGCGTACCTTTGGAATCGATAGCCGGCCGAAGCGTGTCCGTGCATGTCGGCATCTCCAGCTTTGATTACGCGGTCGCTGGATTGAGCTTTAACGACCGTGGCGTGATTGGCCCCTACAGCAATACCGGCGGTAGCAGCAGCATCGCGGCCAACCGGATCTCGTACAGTTTTGACTTGCGCGGTGAAAGCGTTGCAGTCGACACGGCGTGCTCGTCGTCACTGATAGCCACGCACTTGGCCTGCCGATCGCTTCAGGACGCTGGGAATGAACTCGCACTAGCCGGTGGAGCCAACGCGCTTTTGCTGCCTGATTTTTATGTTGCCTTCAGTCAATTGGGTGTGCTTTCACCGGACGGGGCGTGCAAGACCTTTGATGCCGCCGCAAACGGCTACGTCCGAAGTGAAGGCGCGGGAATGATCTTGCTCAAGCGACTCGATGACGCGATTCGAGATCGGGATCGTATCTATGCGGTCATTCGAGGCTCGGCTACCAATCAGGACGGACGAACGGATGGGATGACGGTACCAAGTCGAGAAGCCCAGCAAGCGCTCATCAACGCCGCCGTCGAAAACGCCGGAATCCGCGCGAAAGACGTGAGCTATGTCGAGGCGCACGGAACGGGAACTCCCGTCGGTGACCCAATCGAGGCGTCCGCAATCTGCGAAAGCTACGGCGGACGAGCGGAGCGAGAATGCTGTATTGCCAGCGTGAAGACGAATCTCGGGCATCTCGAGGCGGGCGCGGGAATCGCAAGCGTGATCAAAGTGGCGCTCGCGTTGGACCATCGCCGCATTCCCGCCCACCTTCATTTGCATCGCCTCAACCCGCAGATCGACTTTGCTTCCGCGGGGCTCCGCGTGCCCACCGAAACGGAATCCTGGGATTGCGATGAGACTCGATTCGCTGCCATCAATGGATTCGGATACGGCGGAGCGAATGCGCACCTGATTCTGTCCGAGTACGATCGGTCAGTTCACGCTCGCGATTCTCAAAGCGATGTTACGAGTTCACCTTCAGTCTCCAGCCAGACCGGAAGCGATGAGTCCTTTCCTTCGCCCGTATTCTTGCCGCTTTCCGCCCACAGTCGTGAAACGCTCCAGGAATCCGCGACCGTGTGGGCTAGCTGGCTTGAAGCATGCGAGTCGCCGATGCGCGAGGTTTCGTCAGCTTCAATGCTTCGTCGCAGCCACCTTGCTTGGCGTTCGCTCATCTACGGTCATTCAAAACAGGACTGGATACGTCAACTCACGGACTTGGCCAATCGTGTCGAGGGTGACCACGCGGGCGAGGCGGGTGTGGTGCCTGCGGTCCGAAGGGTTGATGCATCACAAAGACTCGGACGTCATACGCAAGTGGAACTGGCGTTCGTTTGCGGCGGACAAGGTCCACAGTGGTGGGCGATGGGGCGAGAGATGCTTCGGCAGAGCGATGTGTATCGTTCCGTGATTGAGCGATGCGATCGTGAGTTTGCGAAATACGTGAGCTGGTCACTCTTGGATGAACTGCAACGCGATGAGTCAGCGTCTCGGTTGCAGCAAACGTCGATCGCACAGCCGGCTATCTTCGCGCTTCAGATTTCGCTTGCTGCCGTTTGGAAGGCTCACGGCGTAGCACCCACGGTGATCGTTGGACACAGCGTTGGAGAGATTGCTGCTGCCTATCTCTCTGGCGCACTCGCTTTCGCGGATGCATGCTGCGTTGCGGTTCATCGTGGCCGGACCATGGATGCGGCTTCCTCGAAGGGCGCGATGCTTGCCGTGGGGCTTCCACGAGACGAAGTGCAGTCTTGGTTGGAGCCCTTTGGAGGGAACGTCTCCATTGCGGCAATGAACGGTCCAGCGTCGTTGACTCTTTCCGGATGCGCTGAAGATATTCAAAAGCTTGCGGGTCAGCTCGAAACCGAGGGTGTTTTTTGTCGCAAGTTGCAAGTGGAGTACGCATTCCATAGCTCGCAGATGGATCCTGTACGCGACGAGTTATTGAGGGTGCTGTCGGGTATTGTTCCACAGGCAACGACGACGGATCTCATCTCCACCGTCACCGGCAAGCCGATCGAAGGAAGCTTGTTGGATGCGGAATACTGGTGGAAGAATGTCCGGCAAAGCGTTCTCTTCGCCGATGCGATAAATGAGTTGATCGAGCGAGAGGTCCCGCTTGCCATCGAACTATCGCCCCACCCTGTCCTCTCCTTCGCCATTGCGGAGTGCTACCAGGCAGGCAAAAAGAAAGTATCGACGTTTGCGTCGCTTCGCCGCGACCGAGATGATCTATCGCAATTCTCGGAATCACTCGGGCAACTCTATGGCTGGGGATTTCCAATTGACTGGAATGTGATCGCTGGGAACGAGACTGGGCACGTTGAGCTTCCAAAGTTGGTGATGAACCGAAAGCGTCTTTGGTCAGAGTCGCGTGCCTCGAAAATGAGTCGCCTGGCAAGTGGTTGGAACGGCATCTTGGGCGATCCGATTGACGAGGCGGAATCCGCGTGGCTGAATCGTGTTGACCTACAAGTTCAGGGTCGGCTTGGCGATCATCGCGTCAGAAGTTCGTGCGTTCTACCAGCCGCTGCAATGCTTGCGACGGGGTTGGCAGCGGGGCAAGCAATCGCCGAAGAGCGAGCGTCCATTGGTATGGCCGAAGACGTTCGCCAGCGATTGTTAAATCGCGTTTCATTGCGAAAGTTTAGATTGGCGAATCCACGGATGCTCGATCCAGAATCGGCGGTCCAATTGAGAACACGCTTCGACGAGGACCGGCGTCTGATCACGCTCTCAAGTCGAGAAGCGGGAACCGATGGATGGCAAAAATTGAGCTCCGTTGAGTGTTCCGGCGAGCAGCCGGCCTCTTCATCGCGATTGACGAAGGACGTCGAACAGCACTACACAGAAAGTGTCCGGAAAGAGACCCTCTACGCGCATTGTGATCAACTCGGCTTGCACTACGGACCGGGTTTTCGTGGAGTCGTCGAAGCGCGACGCGCGGCCGATCGATCATGGTTGAGATTCGATTTGCCTGACGTCGCGGATGATGACGAGTTTGGCAACCTCGCCGCGGCACTCGACAGCTGTTTTCACGGCATGATTGTCGCCGACCCCGATTTCCTCGACCCCGGCGGTGGCCTTTACCTTCCCCAGAGCATTGAATCTGTTGACTGGTTTCGTGAGCTTCATTTTTCCAGCGGGCAGGCGAGCGTTCGTATCATTCGAAAGGATCAGTTTCGTATGATCGCGGATTTGGACCTGTTTGATGATCAGGGAGAGCCCGTTGCGATCATACGTGGCTTCGAAAGCGTTAGGGTTTCGGGAACGGGTGAGCAGAATACGACCGATAGCTTGCTGTACCAGCTGACCTGGAAGCCAAGTGAATCGATAAAGGGTAGCGCTGCTTCACCAGATCAGAGTCGAAAGTGGCTGATTTTTGCGGATCAATGTGGTGTCGCATCACAAGTCGAGACGTCACTGCCGACCACGGACCGACGCATCCATGTGCAGCACGGTACCGGCTTCAAGCGACTGGATGAGAACTCCTTCATTATTGATCCCGAGAACGAAGGTCACTTCCGACGGTTGCTGGGTGACGTCGGTGATGGGGTTAGCGACATCGCGTATTACTGGGGACTTGATAGTCCAGACAATGAAGAACTCTCTGCGTCCGTTTTGGAGAAGTCGTCCCAGTTGACGACACTTGCCCCGCTTCATCTGGTAAAAGCGTGGCAATCGCACCACGATCTCGGCAACCAAACGGCGACGGCTCGTCTCACATTCGTAACCGTCGGCGCCCAGCCGCTCCCGTCCTTGCAGACACCCATCGGATTGGCGTCCGCGCCACTGATTGGCTTTGGGCGGGTCGTGATCAGCGAATGCGCGTCATTGCGAACCAAGCTGGTCGATCTTGCGGCATCGGAAATCGCGAAGCCGATGTGTTTGGGACGCGAGCTGGTGGATATAGATGACGCAGAAGACGAGATTCTTTATCACGACTCGATCCGATTTGTGAGGCGATTCGAGAGCGTCTCCGATCAACCGATGCCGCAGTCATTACTCCCCTGCGAACGCAGCGTTCTGCACCGTGGTCCTTCCGCATCCATTCAGCAGATGCGGTTCGTTTCAGCACCCGAGTGTTCGCTGGCGGATGACGAAGTAGAGATCGAAGTCATCGCGACGGGACTGAATTTCAGCGACGTCATGAAGGCACTCAATCTTTATCCAGGGCTTCCCGATGGTCCTCCCGTTTTGGGTGCTGAGTGCAGCGGACGCGTCTTGAGAGTTGGCCGGAACGTGAAACAGTTTCACATCGGCCAGGACGTGTTCGGAGTCGCGCCCGGTAGTTTTTCGACGCACGTGGTCGTCAAGGAATGCTTGCTGGCCGAAAAGCCCGCTTGCCTCACTCACGAGGAAGCCGCCGCCATACCGATTGCGTTTCTGACGGCTGAACATGCTCTCAATCGATGCGCGAGAATTCGTCCAGATGATCGTGTATTGATTCACGCAGCAAGCGGCGGTGTCGGGATCGCCGCGATGCAAATGGCGCGATCCATCGGCTGCACCGTGTACGGAACCGCCGGGACGGATCGGAAACGTGCGTTCGTTGCTGAACAGGGTGCAAGTCTCGCGATGAACTCGCGTGATCTTGGTTTTGCCAAACAGATCATGGAGGAAACAAACGGAGAGGGCATTGACGTTGTCCTCAATTCGTTGCCCGGCGAGGCGATTGCGAAAGGCATGTCCATCCTGCGTACGGGCGGCCGCTTCTTAGAAATCGGTAAACGTGACATCTATTCCGACGCTCCGCTCGGACTGGAGCCCTTCAAGAACAACCTGGCCTTTTTTGCAATTGATCTGGATCAACTGATTCGCGAACAACCGGAATTGATCGGAAGCATGCTACGATCGCTCGTTCCAAAGTTCGAATCGGTGGAATACAAGAGCCTTCCTACCAAGTGTTTCGATTCGTCCGAGGTCCGCGATGGCTATCGGTATATGCAACAGGCCCAGCACATTGGCAAGGTCGTCGTTGATTTCCGAAGCAAGCCCGATGAAGTTTTTGCCGGTACAAGTCTGTCGTTTAGGGCAAAGCCGGATCGCAGCTACTGGGTGGCAGGCGGACTGGGAGGCTTCGGGCTTCGGGTTGCAAGGTGGCTCGTCGATCGAGGTGCAAAGCGCGTTGTCGTCGGCGGACGCAGCCAAACACTCAAGGATTCCGTTGCAAGGGAGCTGGAGACGATGCGTCGCGATGATGTGCGCATCGATGTGATTCCAGTCGATCTTTCTAATGCGAATTCAGTGCGGTCTGCCACGTTGCGAATTGAACAGACCGGCCCAAGACTGGCCGGTGTCTTTCATACCGCCATGGTTTTGGAAGATGCACTGCTAACGGATTTAGATCGCGCGACGCTCGAGTCGGTTCTGCGCCCAAAGGTCCAAGGCGGGTGGAATTTGCATGAGGCAACCGCAGCACTGGACATCGACCAGTTCGTTTTGTTTTCTTCGCTTTCCAGCATTTTCGGTCACGCGGGTCAAGCGAACTATTCGGCTGCAAATGCTTGGCTCGATTCGCTGGGCCACTACCGGCAATCGATTGGCATGACCGCAACGGTGATCAACTGGGGACACGTCGGAAATGTTGGTTATCTTGCCGAGCGAACAGAGTTGAGTGAACGGCTCAAACGGCAAGGCGTGCTCACATTCAGTGATGACGAGGCGATGCAGTGTCTTGATCGTGTGATCGGACTTGGTGCGGTTCAGCTGAGTGTTTTGCGGATGGATTGGTCCGTTTGGCGCGGCTTGGGGATCACCGGAGAAGTCTCACCTCGGTTTGCGGGGCTTCTTCAAGGTAAGCGACAAATCGAAGGAGCAACCTCGGCGGTGACCGCCGCCGATGTTCGAAATTCCGATGCGTCTAACCGAGGCCCACTCGTCGCGACACTTATTTCGGAGAAGATCGCTTCGCTGTTGGGTATCGAAGTCGATAAGCTTTCATGGGATCAGCCGCTTCTTTCGCTCGGACTCGATTCTCTGATGGCGGTGGAGATGCGGAACTGGGTCGAAAACCAATTAAAGACTGACTTACCAATTGCAGTCTTGATGCAGGGTAATGGACTTCACGAAATATGCGAACTGATTACCGGTTCGCTCGATTCCGAGGAAGCGTTTGAGCCTGAATATGAGACATCAATCGAGATCGAAGCCGCCCAGGCGGGGCAACTGCTTGAACAATTGCCGGAAATGTCCGATGACGATGTCGACGCTCTGCTCAATGAATTGATCAGCAAGAATCAAGGCAACGAAGCTCGTGGATGAAAAGCTTTCTCAGCTCTCACCGCAACAGAAGCGTGAGCTTCTACAGAAGCTGCTGCGTGAAAAGCAGATAGCCGAGTCTTCCGAAGCGGCCGGCAGCGTCAGAGAGTTCCCGTTGTCCGCCGGGCAGCGAGCACTGTGGTTCGGCTACCGTAGAGATCCACGCCAAACCGCTTACAACGTCTTCCTGCCATCGCGTTTTCACGATGCGATGGATTTGCAAAGACTTGAGCGCGCGGTCGATCGACTTGTCAAGCGACATGATGCATTACGGACAACCTTTGCTGAACACGAGTCGGACAATCACCCCGTGCAACGTGTTGCTTCGATGGGGAACCATGAGTTTCGTGTGATCGACTGCGAGTCCTGGTCAAGCGAAAAACTTAATCGTCGTGTCCTTGCCGAGACTCAACGTCCCTTTGATTTAACGACCGGTCCCCTGCTGCGGGTCGCGTGTTTTCGAGTCCGGACCGATGACATCGTGATCGTCGCGACCACCCATCACATCGTTGTTGATTTTTGGTCGCTTGTTTTGATGATGTCGGAGATCGAGTTCCTCTATCGGGAGCAAACGCTTCCGAGGGCGAGCAGTCGTTACGCCGAGTTTGTTCGAACGCAGGATCGAACTACGAATAGTCCGGATGGGGATCGATTGCGCGACTACTGGCGTTCGAAGCTCGCGGGTGTCTCACCACGACTACAACTGGCTACGGATTTTCCACGCCCGAAACAGTTCACACACCGGGCGTCCGTGCAGCCGTTTCGTCTCGAGTCCGGTGTCGTTGAAAAAATAGCGGCCCTCGCGAGGAGGCTTAATGTAACTGAGAATGCGATTGTTCTCGCCTTGGTTCAAGCACTACTCGCACGGTTTTCATCACAAGACTCTTTCACGGTGGGCACACCTTTCTCTGGTCGTTTGAAGCAGGACTTCGAATCGACGGTCGGATTCTTTGTCAATGTGCTACCGATCGTGGCGGATCTTTCACAGTCGCCGACACTGAGTGACCTTTCTCGACAGGTCGGACGAAGCATGGTCGACGCACTGGCGAATGAAGCACTCCCGTTTTCGGACATCGTCAAGACGATTAAGCCGGCGCGCGACAACAGCCATCACCCGCTCTTCCAAGTGTCATGCACGTTTGAAAAATCTCATTTGACCGAAGAGCAAGGTCGGGCCGGTTTTCTCTTGGGAGACGAAGGGGCATCGCGTCAGTTCGCCGGAATGCGTCAGGAGGCGTACTTCGTCGAACATCCGACGTGTCACTATGACCTTGAGTTTGTATTTGAGTTTACGAG
>JBCCOI010000096.1:0-16194 GCA_039025515.1 Planctomycetota bacterium | reverse complement strand
GCGATCGGGTACGCACCTGCGATCCATCATAAAACGCGCGGCATTCGTTTTACGAGCAACCCCGAACTCGCAATCATCGATCTTGAGCAACGAGTAGTTATTGGAAAACGTGAGATGATTGGACTGGGAAACGTCTCGTTTCTCAGTGGCGGAAACACAATTGCCGTCACCACGTCGGGCTCAAAAGCAATGTTGCAGTTTTTGACTCTCCCCGATTTGACGACGGAGTCTGTCTGGGAAACGGGAAGCGAGAGGATTCACGCGATGGCCGAAGCAAGACAGCTGGGAATCTTTGCTGCCGCTCTGGACAACGGGGAGGTCGCCTTGTGGGACTTGCGTCGAAACGAACAGCTCGCCGTGCTATCCCTCATCGATTCTGATACTCCGATCGACCTTGGATTCAGAGAAGATGAGAAGACGTTGGTGATCGCAACCAGGAAACAACTCCACCGAATCAGCTTGGAGACGATCGGCAGGCGAGTGGACGCAGCCTCGGAAATCCAAAACAAGCACTGAGGCGAGAGTGTTCAGTGATTGACCAGCCGCTGAAGTCCTGACGTAGAACTGGATTCACTACTACACTGGCCCCATGAATTCCACAAACGAACTCATGGTCGTGTTGGACGATGTTGGGCTCCCGAGTGACGGTCGTGTGTCTCAGTACCACGTTCGCGTTATCTCACCGAATTTCCATTGACACCGGTCGGAGACGGTGGGTCAGACACGCACGAAACTGACGCTTTGTTTGCACGCTGGACGATGGAAGGCAATGTCGATGACGTTGTTGGCGAATTGGACGCCACTTCTAACGCGCTTGAGTTTGTCGACGGAATCGACGGTGATGCGGCCAGTTTCGACGGCAACGAGTCCGTGACGTTTGAGTCGTCGCCGTTCGGAATTTGCGAGTTCACGATCAGCGGCTGGTTACGCACTTCCGCACAGGGTCGCCCCGGGATCTTCCATTTGCGTACCGGAGTAGGCGATGACTACCGCAACGGTGGACTGAGTCCCTATCTGGCTGGTGGTCGCCTGACGTTCGAGTCGGAAGACTTGATAGGCCAGACACGCTTTGCGGCGGATGTGCCAGTGAACGACAGAGAATTTCACCATTTTGCGTTAACCGTTCGGCCGAATGACCGACTCGAATGGTTCATCGACGGAAATCCCGTGCCCGCAGCGGCCCACACGGAAGTCGCCAACTTTCAGTTTTTGGGTCTGGACCGAGGAGCAATCGGACAACGCTATTTTGATGGAATCGCAAACAATCAGTTCCGTGGTGACCTGGACGACTTAAGGATCGTGCGAAGGGCACTCGGACTGAGCGAAATTCAATCGTTAATCGCGGGTACATCCAGCTTTGCTCTCATGTCTTCGAGTGAAAGCGGGCAGCAACCGTTCTCGATTTCGACACGCGAAGATGAATGGCGTCTTTGGTAACCTGGAAACAGCAAACACTGCTTCGTCCGGTTCGCTCAGAACCTTCGGTGTCGCTCGTCGTGATCTGTTAATCTATATCGCTTTGATTCGATAAGTGCCGACGCTGTCGGGACGGCAAGATCATGTGACCCAATCGATGCGATGACCCTGATGACGCAAGACCTGCAAAGACGCCGCTGGCTGAATTGGACCATTCTGTCCGCTATCACTGTCGTGACCGTCGGCAGTGCCTTCTTACTCTTTGGCCACGTGGAGAGCCTCCACACGGTCGCGGCGTTTGTCAAGATCGAAGAACAGTCGCCGCCCTTGTTACGAGATATCGCTCCGACAGACGTCGACAGTGAAGAGCGAGCGGAGTTCGGAGCGTTACAAGCAGAGCTCGTCCGTACACCCTTTGTGCTAATGAAAGCGGTTCGAAACCTGCAGGCTGCTGGAGTTCCTTTGGTCAAGAATCAAGAAGACCCAGTCTCTTGGTTGCTTCAGAAGCTTGCCGTGGATTTTCCGTTGGATGGTTCCTTGATGCGAATCAGCATGGAAGGCACCGATCCGGAGCAGTTGGTCGAAATTGTTCAGGCCGTATGCGAGTCGTATGTTGAAGAAGTCCACATCGAAGACGTCAACGGTAGGTTTCAAAAGTTGAACACGCTTCGAGAACGGCAAAGCAGACTCAACGATACCATTCGCAAAAAGCACTCAGAACTGCGAGCACTTGCAAAGGCACTTGGAGTTGATAATTCCGACTCCGCGAGGCAAGTCTCTACCGCACATCTGGTTTCGTTCGCGAGACGCGAGGGTCTCATCCGGGAGAAGCTTGACGAGACGGAACTGGAGATTTCGCTCGTCAACGAGCGAAAGAGATTGAGGGGGGATGAGAATTTTGAAAAGGAGCCGGACGCATCGAGTGAATTGGAAGTGCTCGAAGCAATGAAAGAACTTCTCGTTGAGAAACTTAACGTTCTCGAGCGTGAGAAAAGAAAGTATTCCGATTCAAACGACTCTTTGACGTCGTCAATTGACATGGATTTAATCCGCGAAGATTTGGAGATTGCGAAGGATGTCTCGCGGAAAATCAAAATGGAAATACAACTCTTAGAAATCGAGCTCAATCGAGGGTCGAGGGTCCGCCTGGTCAGCAAGGCGACAACCATCGATCGATCGTAGAGATCGCATTTTAAATCGTTCAATCGTGGGCAGAGCATTCATTCCTCGTCTGCACTTTTCCGCTGCTTCATCTTTAGCGTGATCTCGGTCGTCTCGCCGGGCGAAAGATTCACGGCCTGCGTTTGCAGACCGCGACTGCGGAATCTCGATTGACTTGGAACCAACTCATACTGCTGGTGGTGAACCATTACGTCGACGCCCGGCGTCGTCACCTGCTCTTTGATACCGAATTGCGGATGGCTGTACCATTTTACGACCGCCGGCAGATGCCTGATGGTCACGCGACCCTTTGCGTTCGTTGTGGCAATGAAAGAGAACAGCCCGTCTCTCGACGGATGCGACGCCGTGCCAGGCTTCTTTAACGATGTCAATGAGTTGGATCCGGCACCCACCAGTTGAGATCCGCCGAAAATCCAATTCTGATTGACGAGGCACGAAACCTTCGCGCCGCTGATTGGCTGATCGTCGAGATCCAGTACGGTGAAGGAAATATCACTGGTCGGCCCCATCGGAACGGTGATGTTCTTGGACTTGTCGGTAAAGAACAGTTGCGGACTTACTTCACCTAACGTTCCGTTGTAATTGTCGAAGTCAAATCCGTTTTCCCGGGCGAACTGTCGAACAATTGACGGCATGAGAGACTGATTGACTGCGTGCTCGCTTACCGCAATCAGTTGTACGAGCCGACCCGCGGGAAGATTCCTCAATTCAAACGAGCCGTCGGGCTTCACCTCGGCAGTGGATGTCCACCACGCGGATGTCCACGGTCCCGTCATACACTGCGCAATCACCTTCCCGGTTTCGATCAACTGGTCGCTGTGCAACTGGCCGTTAAATGAAATCGACGGATCCAGCGTCGCCTTGATCGCGATGTGACCTTGCTTCATCGCATGAGCCGATAGATCGATCTCTGTCGAGAAGGACGTCGCGCCGTTCGGTGGAGCGTGCACGACCAAGAAAGGTTCTCCGTTCGGATCCACCGCTCTCGCTTGGAGTAAACCGTTGTTCAGGCGAAAGCCAAGACTTTTTCTGCCAGTCCAAACGTGGAGATCCGAAGTGATCGCTTTCCCGTCCTCCGATGACACGCACGCGATCGAGACTCTGACGGGCTTTGCAAGTTTGATTTCTCCCGAGGAATCAAAACTGCACCGCCCGCTCCAGAGCGGTTGATCCGGATGTTTGATTGAAAGGAAAAGCGCGCAGGTCGGTTCATCCGCCGGTCCACATGACGGTGGATGAGGGATTCCGACGACACCCTCATCATTGGTGAGGCCCGAAAAGGCAACGAATTGATCGCTCGCCGGATTGATATTGCCAGATCCCGTTGCTGGTGTTCCATAGGCAATGGCGTCCACGACCACTTCTGCACCAACAACGGGTATGCCTTTCCAGTCGACGACCCGTAAAACGAATGTCTCCAGATCGTCGCTTGCATCTTCAGACGAAGCGTCTCTCTGCGTTGTGGTATCGGCCCGCTCAGTTCCATCGCCTGGCTCTGAGATATCATGCCGTTTAGTTTCATCGGATGCCGTCACGATGATTCGCGACGATGTTGAGACGAAACCGGCAAAAGACACTGCCAGGGCACACATAAGAAAAGCGCGGTATGAGACCGACCGAGTTTTGATTCTGTTGGGATCGAGCAACCCGGTGATGCGACTTTCAAATGTCCCAGGTCGCTGAAAGATTCCAAGACCCAACGAACCGTTATTTCTCACGTTCACATACGTCGCAAGTCGAAGCAGCGTTTGCGAATACTCGAGCGGGTCCGTGTGGGCAAGAACATAGTTGTCGCAAATTTCTTCACGGGCACGATCAAGTTCGCGAAGCGCGATGTAGACGGTGACAATCGGCCAAAACATGATCCGTGCACCAGCCGACACCATTAAACAAAGTGTGTCTCTGCGTCGAACGTGTGCCAATTCGTGCGTGAGCACTTGTACGAGCTCTTCATCTGACAGTTGCTCGAATATGCAAGTGGGAAAGAGTACTGCGGGTCGCAAGAATCCGATGACGGCCGGCGACCCGATTTGAGACGAAAGAAGAAATCTCGGGACCGAATTCAAGCCCACCCGATCGGCTGCTACTCCCAGACAGAAGGTTGCACGAGGGGAGGCGTTCTTTTTCGCGTTTCGCTGCAAACGCAAGCCTGATCGAAAGGCCCGAATCGCCACGGCAAGCATAAAGACGGAACCGAGCAGCCAGACTGCCATCGACCACTCGGCCAACGTGAACGCGCTGGCCTGCTGCAGATCGGCGTGGCCTGAGGAAACCAGCTCTCCGTCAGGAATGAAAGGAGTCGCAGAATCAGCCGAACCCTCATCCGTTGGAAACTCGTACTCAATTCGTTGAGATTCCAGATGCAATTCGCTCCAAGTGGGTGAACGAACCGTTGATGTTGATTGGCCGACCCTATCGAGTTCAATCGGTATCTCGATGATCGAGGACGGTGAGTAGATCAGCTTCAAACAAACAAAAGGAACGAAAAGACTGACCACGAGGGACGTAGACAGAATTAAATGTCGGCGGGCTGGATGGCTTACAAACCACTTGGCCAGTACGGCGGCCAGCGTGGATAACAGTAGAACCGTCGCGGCGGCATAGCCGACCGCGTGCTGCCAACTGGTACCGGAAAGAACCTGCAGTGAATTCATGACGATCGACCTCTCTTTTTGCGGGCAGCGGTTGCGTCAGAAAGCATCTTGCGAACACGCTCCAACTCCGCAGTACTCATGCCACGGTAATCAAGTAACGCTGCCATCAAGGTTTCCGGAGATCCGCCGCACACCTGGTCAATCACTTGAACCACCTTCTGGCCGACCAACACGTCACGAGGTAACGCAGGGGAGTAAAAGTAGGTGCGTTCTTCGTGGCGGTGGGTGAGCCAGCCTTTTTCTTCCATCCGCTCGATCAGCGTGCGAACGGTATTCCGCGCAACGCTTCGGCGTCTCAGTAAGACGTCTCTCACATCGCTGACTGTGGCCTCACCGAGATCCCAAATGATCTCCATAATCTCCCGCTGCGACTCAGAGAGCGGGGGTAGCGTTTGTGCTTTCTTTTTTGCCATGCTTCGTCTCCAGATTGGCAATTGGCTACATGCTGTAGCCACAATAGGCTACAGAATGTAGCCGTGTCAAGCGATTTGCCCTGGTTTTGACAGTGAGAGTATCGAATGGATAATCCGGTCATGCGTCGAGCAGGGCCAAGCTTGGACCTTGCCGGTGCATTGTCTCTTTGGCTCGAAATCAAACCTGTCTATGAACGCTTCGAACAACAGTCTTTCGGTCGCGTTCCATGATGGAACGCTTCGTGTTCGAGGACTCGACCCGAAAGACTTTGCGGTACTGCGATCGGCTCTGCCCGTTTCCTGGGACGCTCGTGACGACTGCGCCCGCTGTGACGCGATGTATGCCGCAGAGCTAAAAGACTGGCTTCGAGAGCGCGGGGACAGTTTCCACTGGGAAGTTGAACGGGACACGGACACGCCGCTTCAATTCTCGTTCAAGGCGTCGCTTCGGCCGAGACCCGACCAGTGGGAAGCGATTGACGCGTTCGAAAAGAACGGACGTCGCGGCCAGATCGTGATGCCCACCGGGACCGGCAAGACCGTTGTGGCCCTGCACTTGATTGCTCGGTGCAAAAAGAGCGTGCTGATCGTTGTTCCCGTCCGAGACTTAATGTATCAGTGGCATACAAAGATTCGCGACGCGTTCGGGATCGACGCGGGACTGATCGGTGACGGCGTGCATCGAGTTTCGCCGGTCAGTGTGACGACGTATGACTCTGCGGCGATCCACATGCCGAGAATAGGAAATCGATTCCATGGAATCGTTTTTGATGAAGTCCATCATCTCGCGGGCCAATGGCGATCCGATGCGGCACGCATGTCTGCAGCGACGTTACGTTTGGGTCTGACCGCTACGCCGCCGAGCCAACACGATCGTCAATCGGTTTTAAAGTCGCTGGTGGGACCGATCGTTCATCGGCAGAGCATTACCGGTGCGGCAGGAAAGACGCTGGCCGACTACAACGTGCGTCGCATTGCGGTTTCGATGAGCGAATCCGAGCGACGTGCCTATCGGGGTTACGGAAAAACGATCCAGGAGTTCGTCCGCAACGCCCGCGAAGCCGAGCCGGAATTCGTCTGGGAAGATATCTACAAATGGGTCGCCGGGTCACGCGAAGACCAAGAACGCGCCACCGCAGCCTTGCGAGCACTCAAAGCTTTCCGTGCCAAACGTAAGATCGAAGAACAAACGCATGGCAAGTTTCGAGTGTTGGAAGATCTCTTCCGTTTGCATTTCGATCAGCCCGTGTTGGTCTTCACGGGTTCCAACGTCATGGCGAGGGAAGTTTCGATGCGATTTCTCGTCCCATGCTTGTTAAGCCACTGCGCGAAACGTGAGCGACAAGATCTGCTCGAGGGTTTTTCAGAGGGACGTTATCCGGCGCTGGTTGCTAATCGCGTGCTCGATGAGGGCGTCGATCTACCCGCCGTGAAAGTTGCAATCGTCATCGGTGGCCTTTCGAGTACGCGTCAGGCCACACAACGCCTGGGCCGTGTCTTGAGACGTTCCGGCGATGCATCGGCGACGCTCTACGAAGTAGTGACCGAGGAAACAAACGAAGTCCGGCGCAGTCGCGATCGAAGACGAACATCGGCGTATCGTTCCCGAGGCAGGGGAAGCTAGATGCTGCGCAGCGAACACAGCATTATCCACTACGACTTTGTCGGCATGCGAGCCCGTCCCGATCGCCTGCGACGCATTCGCGATGCGAGTTGGCTAGAGGCAGCTGATGAGATTCTCAAATTCTATCGTCACGGCATTCAGACGCCGCGGCAAGAGCTTCATCGCCAAGTAAGCGAACGCCTGGAAACGCTACCGGGCAGCGTTCCGAGACGCATTGCTTCATTCTGTAAGCTATTGGATGAGGCGAGCGAATTCCACAAAGCAAGTTCGGATGCTGCGGCGCTGCGAAAGCGTGTGTTCGGGTTAGCCGCGTCAATGCATCCGATCGTTCAGCAGCGTGAGGGCATCTTTGAGCACACGGCGACGGTTGCTCGGCAATCGATTGAGAAGCGGTTGGGCCTGACTTGGAACGAGATCTCGGACGGCATGTTTGCCGATGTCATTGAACTGCAACGACTCGCAGAATTTGATCCGGCGCTTCAGGCGGAACAGTTATTGTCGCGCTACAACGTCGCGCAGACGCAAGCCGCACTGTATCGAGCGAATTTGGTGAAGCTGACTTTTTCGGAACACGCGGCGTTCATCGTGCGGATGGCGAAGCTTGCCGGTTTAATGCACCGTGTCCATCGAACGGAGACTGACGCGGGACCGGTCTACACGATGTTGCTTGATGGGCCCGGATCCGTGCTAAGAAATACATCCCGATACGGCGTACGGTTTTCCACGCTTCTTCCGTCTCTCCTTTGTTGCGACGGTTGGAATCTGGATGCCAGATTGGCTTTACCAAATCGACAAAACGCAGGGACATTCCTGATGCGAGTTTCGCCGAAAGATGGCCTGCGCGGAGAGCGTGAAGAGCCGGAGGAATTTGACTCTGCGGTCGAACGGGAGGTGGAAAAACAGTGGCGAGCCGCACCTGTCGACGGATGGTTGCTGCGAAGAGACCGCGAGTTCTTGTCGCTGGGACAACAGGTTTACACGCCCGACTTTGTTCTATTCGACCAACGATCCCGGCGTCGCATTTTCATCGAAGTCTTGGGGTTTTGGACTCCGGAATACTTGCGAGACAAGCGGGAACGGTTGACTAAGTTTTCGTCTGCGACGCCGGGGACCAGTTGGTTGTTGATAGTCGATAAGAAACCGTCAGCCGCAAAGCAGAGTATGCTGGACCAGCTATCAATGCCGGTCGTCGTGTTGCGAAGATCATTGAAGCCCCGTGATTGGATCGCGGTCGCCACAAAAGAATGAGTCGCACCGGAGGATTGAAAGCGTCGCAATCTGCGGCTGGCCGAAAGCCTGCGCGGCTTCCGCTACCGGAGCGATGTGCGTAGCGGAACAATGTGCGTAGCGGAACTCGCGTAGAGTTTCGGTCGGTTGCTCAATGGCCGAAAGCCTACGCGGCTTCCGCTACGTTTAGAAGGAACGAAAGCCTGCGCGGCTTCCGCTACCTGGGTTGGTGGCGTTTCACAATCGGCTCGATGGTTAGAACAGCCGGTTGTAGCCGTTGAGCGCGGCAACTCGGTAGGCTTCAGCCATCGTAGGATAGTTGAAGGTGTTCTCGATGAAGTATTTGAGATTCAAGTCTTCGGAGTCCATGACGGCTTGGCCGATGTGGACGATCTCGGAAGCATTTGCGCCGAAACAATGAACGCCCAACACACGTAACGTCTCGCGGTGGAAGAGTATTTTGAGCATGCCCACGGTTGTGCCCATGATCTGGGCTCTCGCAAGGCTCTTGAATTGTGCTTGCCCCACTTCGTAAGGAACACAGTTCGCCGTCAACTCGCGTTCATTCTTTCCGACCGAGCTGATTTCGGGACTCGTGTAGATTCCTGTGGGGATGTTGTCGATTCGCAGGTTGCCGTCGACGCGTCCGAGCAGGTGCATTCCGGCCGCGCGGCCTTGGGTGTAGGCGGCGCTCGCGAGCGATGGATAACCGATGACGTCACCGACTGCGTAGATGTGTTCCCTGGAAGTTTGAAACTGCTGGTCGACTTCGAGTTGGCCTCTTGAATTTGCTTCCAAGCCGACGTTTTCGAGACCGAGATCTTCCGTATTGCCGCTGCGACCATTGGCCCACAGAAAGATGTCAGACTTGATTTGCTTGCCACTTTTGAGTTGCAGAACAACGCCGTCGTCATGGCCTTCGATTCGCTCGACCGTTTCGCTGTGCCGAATCACGACACCTTGATCACGAAGATGATACGAAAGCGCGTCGACGATCTCGTCATCCAAGAATTCCAGAAGTGCTTCGCGTGTGTTAATCAAATTAACTTTAATTCCGAGTCCTCGAAACATCGAAGCGTATTCGGTTCCGATGACACCGGCACCATAGATCGTGATGGACGATGGCTTGTCCGATAGTGTCAGGATCGAGTCGCTATCAAAAATGCGTGGATGCGAGAAATCCACACCGGACGGATGGTAGGGTCTTGTTCCGGTGGCGATAACGAAGTGTCGACTTCGAAACTGTTTGTTACCGTCGATTTCGATCGTATGGTCGTCGAGGAGCCGCGCGTGCCCGAAGTGGACGGGGACTTCGTTGCGATCATAAAACGACTGCCGCATCGTGACTTGTTTGGCGATGATCTGTGCGGTGCCTCGACTCAATTGCTCCATCGTGGGTTTCGCGTGGACGCCCATTTCCCGAAATACGGGATTACGCAAGACATCCATCGTTTTCGTGATCGTGTAGCGAAGTGCCTTACTTGGAATCGTGCCCCAATGGGTACATCCGCCGCCGATCTGACGGTACCTTTCCGCAACGCCCACTCGGAATCCGCCCTTGCGAGCTTGCATAGCGGCGCCCTCGCCGCCGGGTCCGGTGCCGATGACAAACAGGTCAAAATCGAAACTAGAGTCGTTCATCAGAATCGTCGCTCGAAAGTTACAAGAGTGTTATCGAAATGCGGATTGCCTGCGTTCAGACCGATGTTACGTTCGCCGATCCCAATGAGAATGTCCAGCGGGTGTTGCGGTGGATGGATCGTTGCGAGAAAGCTGACTTGATCGTTTTCCCCGAATGTATGCTGAGCGGATACGTGTTCGAGTCACGTGAGTCCGCGATGGCGTCGGCGATTCCTCTCGAAAGTCCACTTCTAACACAGATCGCGGCATCCGCATCTCGGCTCGCACAAACGGTCTCCGTGGGCACGCTGCTTGCCGAACCATCTCGACTCTCAAATGCCGCATTGTTGATCAACGCCCGCGGTGTGATCGGCTGCTACCGAAAAACGCACATGCCATGCTTGGGCGTCGACCGATTCGTCGATCCCGGAATTCAGCTTCACGATCCCGTACCCGTTCCGGCGATTACGCCGAAGAACCAAGACGTGACACCTTGTCGTGTCGGCCAAATGATCTGTTACGACGCGTCCTTTCCGGAACCCGCGCGGGTCCTCGCTCTGCTCGGCGCGGATGTGATCACGTTGGGGACAAATTGGCCCGCCGGTACCGAGACGATTGCCGAGCTGGTGCCGCGGACGCGGAGTTTGGAGAATCGCGTTTACGTCGCTGCGGCAAATCGCGTGGGTACAGAAAACGGATGCCGTTTCATCGGCCGCAGCCGTATCTGTGCACCGGATGGCGAATGCCTTGCGACTAGCGACGACGACGGGGAAGCAATCCTTGAAGCCGAGATCGACTTGAGCCTGAGTCGACGAAAGCTTTTACGCCATGAAGGAGTCGAGTTTGAAGTGGATCGATTTGCGGATCGTAGACCTGAACTCTACCAGCTCATCTCGAAGGCAAACGATGCGGCGGCGAAGCCGACCTCTAACGCGGCGGCCCCGTAACGTAGCCGGACGCCGCCTGCGACCGGAGCGAATCCGCTCTTCCGATTACCTCTTCCTCTGGCGGGATCGTCTTGGGAACTAATGTGACGTCAATGATTCGTTCGTCGCGGAGCTCACCCGGCCAAAGCGTTTCTGAAACGAAGTCGATGCCCGGCCATTGATACCATGGAGGGTTGAACCGTCTCCTGATCGTTTCCGTTCGGAAGCCGTCAGCTTCAACGCGAAACTCCCGCGTTCCGTAATAGTTGAACGGAGTTGCAGCCGGCGAGACTCCGATCACTTGGTTATCCACTGAAACGGTCGCGCCAGGCGGATTGGTGCGAACGGTCATGCGTCGACGGACACAGCCGCTACTGGCAATCAGCAGAACAGTGACGGCGGTAACGGCCACTGCCGATCCACGATCTTGGGCTTTCGAGAAGCAAGAGCTTCGGAATAGCGACATTGCGATTCGTCTCAGACCATGTGGGAGGCTACTGCTTCATCAACGTTTAAAACCGGGGCTATCGTCCATCGGCTTCGTTAGCACGAACCCAAATTCAAGAGCTGACACTGCACTACGGCCACTTCAGAGAGGGGCATAACAAGTCCGGGTCGCCGACGGAAAGAGGAATTGACGCCGCAGCCGGAGAAATCCACTGGGCTTTTTGAGAGATCGCCGCGATCGTTTAAACTGATGCGTGGAACTAATCTCTGGTTGATGATCGGATTGCGTATCTCAGCCATCGTCCCGCCTCCCGACCGTCTTTCCTGGAAACTCCATGATCTGTGATTCGATCATCTCGCGCCGGCTAAGTCGGTGCTTCACGTGTTTCGTTGCTTGCCTGATATCGTCCGGTCTGATCGCTGAGGCCAAGTCGGCCGAACGGCCCAACGTTATCGTCATCATGGCTGACGACTTGGGCTATGGTGACGTCAGCTGCTACGGTGCGACCGAAATCAAAACACCGAACATCGATTCACTCGCCGCAAACGGATTGCGATTCACGCAAGGCTACTGCAGCGCTTCGACCTGCACGCCGACTCGGTTTTCTTTCCTGACTGGCATGTACGCCTTTCGCCAACCAGGTGCCGGAATCGCGCCTCCGAATGCGACCAGCTTGATCAAGCCCGGAACTGAGACGGTAGCGTCGCTGCTGAAGTCGGCTGGGTATAAAACCGGCGTCGTCGGAAAGTGGCATCTCGGACTTGGCGAAGGAGAGGCTCCCGATTGGAATGGTGCATTGAAGCCGGGGCCGCTGGAGATCGGTTTCGACTACTGCTACCTGCTACCGACCACAAATGATCGCGTTCCAAGCGTCTATGTTGAGAACCATCACGTCGTCGACCTCGATCCCGACGACCCGCTTTGGGTAGGAAAAAAACGCCCGAGCCCCGACCATCCGATGGGCAGCGATCCGGAAGTCCGGAAGACGCTGAAGATGAACTGGAGTCACGGACACAATCAAACCGTGCACAACGGAATCGGGCGAATCGGTTTCTACACCGGTGGCCACGCGGCACGTTGGCGAGACGAAGATCTGGCGGACGCTTGGGTCGAGAAGTCTGTCGATTTCATCGAAAAGAACGCCGAAGAACCCTTTTTTCTCTTCTTTGCTTCGCACGATCTCCATGTGCCTCGCATGCCGCATGAGCGTTTTCAGGGAAAGTCGAAGCTGGGTTTTCGAGGCGATGCGATTTTGCAATTGGATTGGTGCGTCGGCGAACTGGTAAAGACTTTGGACCGGCTTGCTTTGACGGAAAAGACGTTGATCGTTTTCTGCAGCGATAACGGACCGGTTCTCGATGATGGTTATCAAGACGGCGCAATCACTCAGCTTGGCAGCCACACTCCGTCCGGCATTTATCGCGGAGGCAAATACAGCATCTACGAAGGTGGTACACGGACACCCTTCATCGCAAGCTGGCCCGGAAGCATCAGCCCTGGGACATCGGACGAAGTGATTTGCACGGTAGATCTACCCGCGACGCTGGCTTCACTCGGAGGAGCATCCATGCCCGAAGATGCGTGTCCCGATAGCATTGACTTGATTTCAGTTTTGACCGGTGAAGACGACGCAAAGGGACGCGATCATCTCATTCAGCAGCCTAACAAGGGACCGACACTGGCGCTTCGCGTCGGGAATTGGAAAGTGCTTTCTTACGAGAAGGCGAAAGCAATGAAGCACCTCACGTACGAAAAGGGGCCCGGCAAATATGAGCTTTACAACTTGGCGGTGGATCCTGAAGAGAAGGATAATCTGATCGAATCACACCCGGAAAAGCTGCAAGCCATGCTCGAAAGACTTGAGGCCATCAAGGCAGCGGGATCGACGCGTCCCGGCTTTGTCGCGGGCGAATAGCCGTGTTGATAAGACGCCGAATGTTTGACACTCGAACTCGTCGAGGCGATGTGGCGAGATGAAGTACCTGTTGATCGCTGCATTGGTCTTCAACCTGATCGCCTTGGCCGGCTACGTCTTTGATAAGTGGCTCGCAAAACGAGAACGCTCACGCATTTCCGAGGCGAGGCTCTACCAGCTGGCATTCTTCGGACCGGTCGGTGCGATTCTGGGCGTGTGGTGGGTTCGGCATAAGACGCGAAAGTTCTCGTTTCTGCTCCGATTCATCGCGACGGTCGTTGCTTCCATTCTGGTCCACGCTCTGGTTTTGACGCTCATCAATCGTTGGCCGAACGGATGAGCGGCTTGAAAAGCAAACGTTTGAGGCCAGCTTTGGTCTTGCCGTGACACACGGCCTTGCAAGATGATCCGGCGTGGAGCCGTCGAACTTTTGGACCCTCAGTCCGGCGCAGCAGTCCGATCCATTTCGAACGTGTGGTGTCATGGAAGACTCAGGTATCGATCAAATTCCGAACCCGTTCTCGGTCTTTGCACAGCCGGAAAAACATCGCCAGCGTCAGTTTAAATGGATTCTAAATGTTGCCGGGTTGCTGGTGCTGGTCGCGGGCTTCACCGCCGCACAGCTTTATCGCTCCGATTGGAACGGCGCTCTTGCGATCATTGAATTTGGTGATCGACATCAAATCGAGGACGTAGCGCAAGTTGAATCCTGGCAGGCGGAGAGCGATGGATCGCTGCGACCGCTGGTATTGGCTCTGGTTGATAGGGATGATCGTGTACGAGTCGCCGCGGCAAAGCGAATCGAAAGAGAATGGGCAAGCTGGCGAACACTACCGAAGTCTCAAATGCACCGTCGCCAAGCCGCACTCGCGGAGGACTTTGCTGAATTGGTCTCCCTTCGATCCGGAGAAGAACCAGTCGGTAGTTACAAGCTGGTCCGAAGGCTGGTGGAAAGACTTGCTGAGGATGTTAGCTGGACCGACGGTGAACGAAACGCTGTTGCAGGCAGAATTTTTCTGGCGTTGCTATCAGATGGCTCGCCGAATGAATCTACTATCGATGAAGACGCGGTCGCGGGACAGGATCCTCGACATTCGGCGATCGAGATGCCGAATCACATTGCATCGGCGTGGACCGAGTGGCCGCGGCGCTCGAATGCTCCACGAATCTACAAGCCTGGAGCACAGATCCCTCGTCTGTCGACGCAACAGTTACCACCCATCCTGGGACAGACTACTTCGGCTCGCGGGCCAGCGGCACCTGTGGCTGTCGACGGACGATCGGCGGCGGAATCACGGTCGGTTGCCGAATCGGGCTCGCTTCGACGGTGGACCGACCAACTCGGCAGTCCGAGTCGGATTGTCCGCAGGAAGGCGATCGAAGAGCTATCCAAATCGAACGAGCCCCATGTGCGAGACTTGCTAGCGAAAGCGTTGGCCGTCGAAACGGACCCGACTTTGGCGAGTCAAATCCGGGCGGTTTTGTCCGACGAAGGACCGAGATCGGTGGAAGATTCGGCTACTTTGGGGACCGAATAGATAGCATTTTTGGGTTCAATGGTGACATCATTTGTTCACCGCCCGAGAAACCCTGAAAAAGGTTTTTCCAGCCCCTCCGGACGCAACTCGGCACGTTCAAAAGAGTTAGCGCGGTGGGCATTTCGAGGCCGCTTTAAATCTCGGAAATCTGCGGTTGACCCTTCCAGCGGCCCGCGTAGGCTACAGCGGGTGACGGGAAACTTTGATCTCCGGCGTCGCAATTTTTGCGACATTTGCTCGCTTGTAAGTCCTTCGTGGAAAACATGTTAGCGGGTGGACGTTGGGTGCCGAGATTTTCCGCCGATCTCGATCCATTCTCCGCGAGTTCGCTTTGCGTGAGGTCGTCGCGGTCAGCTTGCGGCCACGGGCTGACGGTCGTTGGTGATTCGGATTCCTCCGCACAGATCACCTCCGATAGCCTCACGGGTCGGGTACATGAGGTGCCCGGCCGCGAACGCTCGCGATCGACGGCGAGACTGGACGAATGAGTGAGCCCATGTGCACGTGGCGGGACGATTCGGCCGGTTGATACGTCCTGTCCGGCATGAGCCCTTGCCGACGACTTTGCGGCGGCCACATTGAACTCAATTGACTAGCACGCATTGTGATCGTCTTGGCACGCATTGGGTTTGTCTTGGCACGTTGACTTGGTTGTGAATGGTTGCAAGACCTTGGAATGCTGTTTGTTGAGCGCAGTTCATGGCATCATGGCACTCGATTTGCGTTGGTCAGGAGTTGGTCGTCCAGTGTGCGGCGACGGCGCGGTTCGGCATTGATGCATTTGTGAGCGCAATCGCCGGATCGTCGCGATTCAACTGGACCGGGACACGATCCCGTGGCACTCGCATTCTCTGTTTGGAACGAGCCTTTGGCTCTCGCCCAACGGTTAAACGTCTTCAAGCCGTGAGTGCAAGGAGACATTGTCATGAAGAACGTATTGCTCGCTACCGACGGGTCACAACTTTCATTGCAAGCAGCGCATTTACTGGCGCACTTGCCACACCAAGGAAAAATCGCACTCACGGTCCAGAGCGTCGTCCAGCGGCCCTTCATCCATAGCAGCTATGTAACTGGCGAGTTGCTTGAGAAAGCCTTTCAGCGTGATCGTGCCTACGCAACGGAAGTCTACCGCCAAGTAGCCGAGATGTTCGACGGAGCGAATCTCTCGATACAACATGTTATAAGTGAAGGTTCGGTCGGCGAGTCCATTGTCAACAAGGCCGCTGAGATT
>JBCCOI010000095.1:0-16206 GCA_039025515.1 Planctomycetota bacterium | reverse complement strand
TTGCCGCTGACCCAGGTTCGTTGCAACGTCTGAAAAACGTCCTTCGGCATTCCTTCGGGCAGGTCGATCGTGCTGAAGTGCGGATAAATCTTGATCGGTCCGATGAACTCGCTTTCAATGCCCGCCTCGTTGGCTACCGCGCCGACGATGTTCCGGGGTGCGACGCCGTCATTGCGACCAACCTCGATTCGGTACCGGATCATGCCGGATTCGGGCGGCCCGATGCGACGACGTTCATCGGATTGCCCCGAGCGTCTCTCGCGTTTTCGGGATGATCGTTCTCCCGCTGAATCGCCACGATCAGATGTCACAAATTCCCGGCGGTCCGTCACGAGGAAAGAACGTCCGTTCTGAGCCAATTCGGCCATCGCTGCTGCGATCGTCTCGGCGGAATGCCCCGACTCCTCGGCAAAGGAATTGACGAGTCCCCGAAAGAACTCGAGATCTTTAACGGAAATGATTCTTCCGAGCGACTCCTTCAATTTCGTGACTCTGATCGCATTGATCTGGTCGGCATCGGGAACGCTGACGACTTTGATCGGTTGTCTGGTTGCTTTCTCGATCAGGCGAAGCTTCCGTCGCTGCGCGGGTGTCAAGAAAATGATTGCGTGGCCCTCACGGCCGGCGCGCCCTGTCCGGCCGATACGGTGAATGTAGGACTCGCTGTCGTGGGGAAGATCGAAATTAAAGACGTGGCTGATTCGGCTGACGTCCAAGCCCCTGGCGGCGACGTCGGTGGCGACCAGGATATCCAGCTTTCCTTCCTTCAACTGCTCGATGGCACGTTCTCGGACCCGTTGAGGCATATCGCCATTGAGTGCCGTTGCGGAAAAACCATGTCGGATAAGCTGTTCGCTTACACGACTGGTCGAGTCTTTCGTCTTCGTGAAAACAATAACACCGTCCGTGGGCTCGACTTCCAAGAATCGAGTGAGCGCAACAATCTTGGCTTTGGGCGTAACAATCACCGCGCGCTGGACGATTGACTCCGCCGTTACTTGTTTGCGTTTGATCGTGACCGTTTCGGGATCGACCAGATAGGTATCCGCGATGCGACGGATGGCATCGGGCATCGTCGCCGAAAACAATGTTATCTGACGGTTCGCAGGCGTTTGCTCGAGAACGAATTCGACATCCTCCAAGAAACCCATGTTCAACATCTCGTCGGCTTCATCCAAGACGAGACAGCCGAGCGAACTGAGGTCGAGAGTTCCCCGTTTGATGTGATCGATCACTCGTCCCGGTGTGCCGACCACAACGTTGACACCTCGCCGAAGAAAGCGGAACTGATGTTCGTAGTCTTGACCGCCATAAATCGCCAACGCCCGAAAGTTCTCCAAGCTTTCGGCGTATCGCTCAAACGACTCGGTGACCTGGATTGCCAACTCTCGCGTCGGCGTCAAAACCAACGTCTGAACCCGCTCCGGTTTCACATCCAATTTCGAAAGAATCGGCAACGCGAAGGCTGCGGTTTTTCCAGACCCCGTTTGAGACTGGGCGAGGACATCACGTCCGGCCAACATCGATGGGATGACACGTTCTTGAACCGACGTCGGCGTTTGGTAGCCGCGGGCTTCAACCGTCTGGACGATCTGCGGATCAAGCCCCAGATCGTGAAAGCTGATGGTCTCGACCGCGTTCTCGGATTCGTCGTGCGACGCCGAAGATGGCGTTGGATTAGATCGAGCTTTCTTACGAGATTTCGATTTCTTGGTTTTCCGCTCGGTTCTTCTCGGATCAGTTTCGTTTGCCGGCGTTGACTCGAGTTCTCCCTCTGAAGTGAGGCTCATTAAATCGTCTAAATTCATTCCTGTTTCCACGACATGCCTTACTGCTCAGTTGCTTTCCGTGCGGCAGACTAGCTGACGATCCAAATTCGTGGCAGTGGCAAAACACCCATTCGCTTGAGAACGGCCGATCAATTCTGGCGTCGTGGACGAGGCAATGAGTCCCGGAACTCGGGAACGCTCGCACGGTTCGCTACCCAGTAAGCCGTCCCTAAGTAAATCGGCCGTGCATGAACCATCTTCCGGTGGCGAGGTCTTGGAAGATCCACCAGATGCGCCCCCCCGATGTCTCGACACGATAGTAATGACGTCTCACGGACGGGCCGGACCACCAACCGCTTTCAATTCGTTCGGGCCCCCAGAACTGGGTCACGCGATGGAGCTCCTTCTCAATTCGAAACGCCCGCGGATCGTGCAGCTTGACATGATCCGGTTTCTGCGCGGGCTGCAGTTCAATCGGTCGGCGCAACAGGCGAAGCGGCCGCCGCCGCGCATCCGTCTGGGCAGGCGGACGATAACGGCGTCCGCGTTGGTCGCTCGTGCCTCTGACCTGCTTTCGGTTCCGCGGCCGCTGCTTGGACGGAAGACGGCGCAAGGCTTGTCGAGTTCGAAAATCGGTTAGTCGATAGGTTCGATAGGCTTTTTCGGGCAAAGGGTTTTCACTCAGTCGAACTCCCAAAACCGCGTCGGCACCGAGACGTGTGCTGAGTGAATCGATCAGCCGAGCCAACCGCTGCGCGGAAACACTCTTTGGATCTAGTTCCGATGCCGACCCTGCAAATAAACTTTGTTGCTGCGTTCGCATCGCCCCGCTTTGTAACACGCGCAACGTTACTTTGGTCACCAGCCCGGGTAGTCGCATGGAATCCATCGAACACTCGATCAGCTCGGACAGATGCTGCGCATCCTGTGTCGGCGCGAAAAGTCCGATCGTTATCGGACGTGGATCGTGGTCGATCAAATCCAAACGACAGAGTACGCGTATGGCTCCACGTCGACGATCACGCAACTGGTTTGCGATCTTCTGGCAAAGCCGCTCGACGCGATCTCCGAGCAACAGGAGGTCTTCGGTCGGATATTCCAACTCGTGTTCGGCAAGGTATTCGATGTCCGGGTGATGCATCCGAAGCTCGACTTCGCGTTCGCCCAAGGCCTCCGCAATTCGCTGGAGTAATGTTTCTCCCAAACGCGAAGCCAATCCCGATCTTGGAAGTCGCAGCAGCGCGCCGATGGTCTCGATTCCCAACCGATCGAGTGTGTATTTCGTTTCCGACTCGAGCCTCAAACCTTCGACCGGGACCGGATCGAGGTCCGCACGTAGATCTTGCGAACGATAATCGTTTTCTGGATGAAAACGCGCGAGCGCCCAAGCCGCGGCGGCGTTGTCCGCGATCGAGAGCTTCCCGGTCCAACCGAACTCCGCCAACGTCCGATGAGCCGCCGAGAGAACGCCTTGCTCGTTCTCAAAGAGATGCGTCACACCGGAAAGGTCACAAAAGAGCGTATCGGGTTCGTTGAGCGACCTTCCCGCCCACGGCCGTTTCCCCAGCGTCTCCATCGCGACTAATGGACTGATGCTGTATTGGAAGGCACCGGCGAGTTGTTCCAACGCGACAGCATCGGCGACGACATCATGTTCAAGCACCAGTGGCAGCGCGGCATTCACGGGCTCGCCAGACGGTTGCTTCTCGCGCGAGTGGTTTTCGCCAACTTGATGACTCACCCATTCCACGGCCTGAGCAATCGGCAATCCGTTTCGAACACCGAAGTGACGTGAGCGGCGGCAGCATGCAACGACCGTCCGGCCGTAGCGGGCATCATCGCGCCAAAGAATCACCGGCCGACTAGGAAGCGTTTCGCCGTTGGACTTCCATTGGCTTTGCAACCGCTGGATGGGCCAATTGGGAAGCCAGATGCTGAGCAGCCGTTTCATGTTCGGGCGTGGAGGAGGGACGCGAGACCGGGAACACCGCCGCATCATCGTCGATGCGAACATCAAGATGACGTCCGACCGGACCACCACGGACTCGATCCAGTGTCACCGTGAGCGTTTCGAACTCTTGAGCCGGTCGCACTTGAGAATCAAGCGATCGTGATGAGCCATTCGATCGACGTTTCTCGCAAACATAAAACTGCACCTCCGCAAAACTCGGCTTCTGACGCGCCGCAAAATGACGAACCAACAACCCCGGTGTGCTTCCCGTCTCAGCCGCCAACTGAAGCCGTCGCGCATCACGGTCATCGAGTTGCATCGGAATCGAAGCCCAAACCGCAGCCACCGCGCCACAACGCAACGACTGATCGATCGCCCAAATCGCGTCGCTGCCCGAACGGGGGCGCAACAACACGACTCGCTCGCTGGGCACCCCCAAAGCGACAAACGCGGGCGGATAGAGCGTGCCCTCGCAGTCGACCAGCACCAACGGACGGTTGGGAATCTGACGAAGCCGATGCGAGGCGGCGATCATCGACAACGAACTCGCCGCGGCGCTTTGATGTGCTCCGACCCACTGGGTCAAAGTGCTCGGATGCAACCCACCCTGCGGCAGCCATCGATCGATGACGGAACAACCCGTGGAAAAACAATCCGCCCCACGTTGTCGGATGGAACCCACCGCGCCTACTTTTTGACGGAGTGAATCGACGAGCTGTCGTCGCGAACGAGGGCGTGGGTTTCCATCATCAGCGGAAATCGGCTCTGCGGAATCCTCCGCCGAGTGATTTTGACGGACTGAGCTTCGGCTGAGGGAATGCCGGTCGACAGGTTTTTGACTGGAATGTTGACTGGAATGACTGCCCGGCAATTCCGCGATTTCGGCCCCCGTGGTGGGTTCCATGAACGAAAAATAGTTTTGCTGGGTCGCCATTGACGATTCATTCCCGACGAATGGAAGCCTGTCCGGACTGCAGCATAACCAATGCTAGCATTTCAAGCTTCTTGAAATGGGTGGTCGCAATTGACGCAGTCGCGCCACGGCTTCCTCCCTGTTGATCCCTCAGTCCTTTCCCACTTCAGTCCCCGTTACCCCAAACCGGTCGGTCCCATGTCGCGAGTCCGTTGGTTTTTGATCCTTTCCGGCTTGCTCTTGCTGGTGGTTTTTTCGCTCTCCAACACCAGGGCCGTTCCGGTGCGGATGCCGTTTTTGCTGGACAGCGAAATCCCGTTGGCAGTGTTGCTGGCATTCTCGGCCGTGATCGGATTCACGGTCGGGTCGCTGTGGACGGCGTGGATGCTTCGTCGACGTGGATCGGCAGCGGACAAATTCAATGACGGTGCCGCCAAAGACAGTGCCGCCAAGGCTGAATCGTCGTAGACTTCTGCGAAATCCAATGATCCGAGTTAGCCGCCACGAGCCGAAAAATCCGCAGACTCGAACCGCCCGAAGCGACGTCTTCGCGAACCTCTAGGCTTCGTGACGCACTAGCGTGCTCGCTTGCGGGCGGCGATCTCTTCGCGACGTTTGGCCATCAGCTGATATCGCAGCAAAACGAGACGAGCCAAGTCACCCATTTGATGAATCCCGTCCTCGCCCGGCTGGCGAGAACCGCTTTGGCTCGATGCAACTGAAGACGCCGTGGCTTGCGGCGTCGGTGTGGGAAGAACCGGTGCCACGGTCGTGGTGGCGTTTGAATCGAAAAGCATCATCTGGGTCATGGCAAGCTCCGGCAAAACGGCAGTCCGTTGTCACGAACATCAAGTGCGTTCGTGTGCCGGAATCATCGTGACCGCGTTGACACGTCCGGTCCGAAGCGAAAAGAACTATCGCCAATAGCCGTTGACGTCTTGGAAAAACTGGTAACGCGGATCGGGGGCTCCGATCGCACCCGGCCAGTTGTTACGTCCCTTGATACGACCCAGACTTGGACCCGAAGGTTGGTAGCGAGGTTGCTGCCACCAATTCCGACTGGCCTGCGTCGAACGGGATCGGGACTGATAGGTCGACCGAGTCTGGTAGGTGCGAGATGTCGACACGACTCCGCGGCCGCGAAAAAAACGAAAACCCCGGGCCTCCGCGGATTCGGGTGCCGTTGCGAACGACAGGGCGAAAAAGATCACGCCAACCAGAAGAAAACGGGTGGGTGTCGAGGAAAGGGACTTCATCACAGGGAGCCTCATAACGTGTGGTCGGAGATCGGATTTGCGAGGCATCCTGCCGCCAAAAGATTGGCATTCGAAGCTGACCAACGCGACGGCTTCGAAAACACTCAATCTTACGTGTCAGTTGTCGGCGAAAGCTCAAAAAAGTTGCCGTCGAACTCTTCGGAACGCCGGCAACTTCCCGATTTCGGATGGCTGCACTAGGCTATTCCGCTTTTGAGAATTCGCCCGTCCGGGGAGAGACTGTTCGATGTCGTTGTATGACGTATTTGGTGTCGGAAATGCGCTGGTGGATGTTCAGGCGCGTGTGGACGACGACTTTCTCACGAACCTGAGCATCGAGAAAGGGATCATGACGTTGGTCGATGATGACCAGCAATCCGACGTCTTGACCCGCTTGGACGGGAAGCCGTTGAATCGCTGCGCGGGAGGATCCGCCGCAAACACGATCGCCGCCATCGCGGACCTGGGTGGCTCTGCCGGCTACATCGGGAAAATCGGACCCGATGCCATTGGTGAGTTCTTTCTCAAGGACATGCGTGACCTGGGAATTTCGATCGAAGTCACGCCCTCCGGTCAACCGACCGGCACCTGTGCCGTGCTGATCACCGAAGACGCGCAGCGAACGATGCTGACCAACCTGGCGGCATCCGCGTCGTTGACTCCCGATGACATCGATGAGCAAAAGATCAAAGACAGCAAGTACGTATATGTCGAGGGCTACCTTTTAACCGGAGAGACAACGAAGGCGGCAGCCTATCGTGCGTTTGATCTCGCGAAGGAACATGGGGTCAAGATCGCGTTCACCGCATCCGATCCTTTCCTCGTCAACTTGATTCGTGATGAGATCTGGGACTTGATTACCGGCCCGGTGGATCTGTTTTTCTGTAACGAGGAGGAGGCAAAGTCTTTAACCGGTGAATCGGATCCACTTCGCTGTGCCGTCAAAATCCACGATCACTGTGAGAACGTCGCGTTGACGCTTGGCGGAAGGGGATCGATCGTCATGCACGGCGGAACCGAGTATCCGATCGAAGGAGTCGAGGTCGATGCGATCGACACGACGGGCGCGGGTGACATGTACGCCGGGGCGATGCTCTACGGAATCACAAATGGGATGGACTGGAGAACAGCGGGCCATCTCGCTTCGCACGCGGCGGCCCGAATCGTCAGTCAGCTCGGCGCGAGGCTGGAGCGTAAGTTCACGGCGGAAGAGATCTCAAGTTTCAGCCGACTCGGGAAGTAATCACTATGCCCAAAGCACCCAAGACCGCGATCACTCCGACACGCGAACAAGACTACCCGGAGTGGTACCAACAAGTCATTCGCGCATCCGACCTGGCCGAAAGCTCGCCCGTTCGCGGTTGCATGGTGATCAAGCCATGGGGATATCAGCTTTGGGAGAACATGCAGCGTGCCCTCGATGACATGTTCAAAGCCACGGGTCACCAAAACGCGTACTTTCCGCTTTTCATTCCGATGAGCTTCTTGGAGAAGGAAGCCGAACACGTTGAGGGATTTGCGAAAGAGTGCGCTGTCGTGACCCACCACCGGCTCGAACCCGATCCAGACGGAGGTTTAAGGCCGGCCGGAGAACTGGAAGAACCACTGATCGTACGCCCGACCAGTGAAACCATCATCGGTGCGACCTACGCGAAATGGGTTCAGAGCTACCGAGATCTGCCCATCTTGATCAATCAGTGGGCCAACGTGGTTCGTTGGGAGATGAGGACACGCATGTTTCTGAGGACAGCTGAGTTTCTTTGGCAAGAAGGTCACACGGTGCACGCGAGTGCAGAAGAAGCGATCGAAGAAACCGAAAGGATGGTCAACGTCTATGCGGACTTCGCACGTAACTGGATGGCGATGCCCGTGACCATCGGTGCCAAAACACCCGCCGAACGATTTCCGGGCGCGATTGAAACGCTATCGATCGAAGCGATGATGCAAGACCGAAAAGCGCTTCAAGCCGGAACGAGTCACTTTCTTGGTCAAAACTTTTCCAAGGCACAGGACATCGTCTTTCAAAGTGAAACCGGTGACCGCGAATACGCATGGACGACGTCCTGGGGTGTCTCAACCCGTTTGGTAGGCGCTTTGATTATGTCTCACAGCGATGACGACGGATTGGTTCTGCCGCCGAAACTTGCGCCATCACAGATCGTGATTCTTCCGATCTATAAAGACGATTCGCGAGCCGAAGTCATGGAATACATTGATTCGCTCGCGAAAGAGCTGCGGGCCCAAACGTTTGCCGGCGCTCCGGTTCGGGTCACCATCGACGACCGTGATCTTCGCGGCGGCGAGAAGAAGTGGTACCACGTCAAACGTGGCGTTCCCGTTCGGCTGGAAATCGGACCGAAAGACATTGAGAAACAATCCGTCTTTTTGGGTCGACGTGATCAACCCAAGAGCCAGCCTATGGCACGCGCGGAGTTGGTTTCCACCATCGGCGACTTGCTAGGCGATATCCAACAGTCGCTCTACGATCGTGCCGACAAGCTTCGCGAAGAGCACTCGGTCACGATTACGAACGAATCTGATTTCCGTGACTTCTTTACTCCAAAGGATCAGGATTCACCTGAAATCCACGGCGGCTTCGCGCTCTGCCATTTCTCGGACGAGCCAAGTTTGGAACCGCTTCTCAAAGAGCTGAAGGTAACGATTCGTTGCATTCCGAGCGAAAACAATGAATCGCCGGGAACCTGTTTCGCCACCGGTCGACCCGCCGAGAAGCAGGCCATCTTTGCGAAGGCCTACTAACGTCTCTGTGGGTCATCAGACGTAGGCCGTCATGAAGGAGCCTTCGGGCGACGAACATGCGGCGTTCGCTCGCTTACGCTTTTTGAAATTGCGCTTTTACCGTAACCCGACGCGTAGGCGAGTCAAAATCGATATTGAGTCGTGCCTCGCTGACGCGTCGGGTTGTGAAAAACCAATGCCTGAAGCAAAAGCGCAACTTCAAAACGCCAATGTGGCCAAGAGGTTTTTCTCTCCGTGCCTTTGTGAGAGGCTTCCTGTGTTGGAATGCAGTCTCTCACGGAAGCACAAAGGCACGGCGGTCAATGGCGCCAAACCGCTCATGTCACGGTACATTGGCTGAGGAGATTGCTTCGGCGAGGTCGCTTAAGACCTGGTCGGCGGCGTCAATCGTTTTGTCGATGATGGCTTCGTCGTGTAGGCGGCTGAAGAAGAGTGCTTCGAACGGACTGCACGGCATGTAGACGTCGCGATCGATCAACCCCCAGAAGTATCGACCAAACGCTTCTCGGTTGCTTCGATCCGCGTCGGGCCAATTGAGCACGGGCGCATCGTTGAAGAACAGCGTCAGCATGCTGCCAACATGTTGAACTTGGTGGGCGATTCCGTGTCTGGAGGCTGCTTCTCTCAAACCGTCCGCCAGGCGATCACCCATCACATCGAGATGCTCGTAGGGTGGATCCTCGGCGAGCGTCTGCAGCGTCGCGCTTCCCGCCGCCACGGCAACCGGATTGCCGCTAAGCGTCCCGGCTTGAAACACCTTACCCGCCGGCAATACGTGGTCCATAATATCGGCACGTCCGCCGTAGGCTCCGAGTGGAAGCCCGCCGCCGACGATTTTCCCAAGGGTCGTCATGTCGGGAACAACTCCGAATCGTTCCTGAGCTCCTCCGAGTGCCAACCGGAATCCGGTCATGACTTCGTCGAAGATCAGAATCGATCCGTCGGCCTCGGTTTCGCTCCGCAGCGTCGTGAGGAATTCCATCGTTGCGGGAACGCAGCCCATGTTGCCGACGACTGGCTCCAAGATGACCGCCGCGATCTCACCCGGGTGCTCGGCAAACGTCTTTCGAATCGCCCCGGCGTCGTTGTAATCCAAAACGATGGTGTCCTGTCCGGCACCTGGTGTCACGCCTGGAGAATCGGGAACACCCAGCGTTGCCGCCGCGCTGCCGGCGGCAACCAACAGACTATCGACATGACCGTGGTAGTTGCCCGAGAACTTGATAATCTTGTGTCGGCCCGTCGCCCCGCGTGCAACGCGAATGGCACTCATCGTTGCTTCGGTGCCGCTGTTGACCAAGCGGACTTTTTCGATGCTGGGAACGGCGTCGATGATTTGTTCGGCGAGTTGTGACTCGGCCTCCGTCGGCGCGCCGTAGCTGGTGCCACGCTCAACCGCTTTGTGAATCGCGTCGACGACTTCTGGCGGCCGATGCCCCAGAATCATAGGTCCCCAAGATCCGATATAGTCGATGTAGCGCCGACCATCGATATCGAACAGATACGGACCCTCCGCTCGATCGATAAACAAAGGCGTTCCGCCCACGGCACCGAAAGCACGCGCCGGGCTGTTTACGCCTCCCGGCATCAGTTGACGTGCCCGTTCGAATGCCGCGATGCTCTTGGGTCCGGCTGCGGGAGGTGTCGTTGTCGACATAATTCAGTTACTCAATTTCCAGATTGAAGTCGCCGGTCAAATCACGCCACACGCAATGAATGTGGTTCGCGGGGTTACCCGCAGCATCCGCTTGAGTGTTCACGAATTCGATCAGAAACCGTTTTCCACGAATGCGGTAGTAGTGCCCGATGCCGGGTTTGGTCGCACCCGCCCAGGCGAAGTGGACACCGTCCCATCCGTCTTCCTCGATCATCGCGCGTCGGTTTTCGGCAACGTCCTCGGTGACGGCATCGGTGTAAACGTAAACCAATTGTTTGAGAAGCTCCCGCTTCTCATCCCGAAGATCCGCATAGTTGATGCCTTCGGGATCGCCGACGACCGGTTGGGGCTCGCCCGCGAAACGTATCTCCGCGGGCGCGTCTTGATCGATGATGGCGATCTCTTGTTGAGTCTTCTCCAGCGAATTGATCAAGTCGAATGCGAGCTGCTCTTCATCACGAAGCACGCGAGTTCCTTTGCCGAGCGGGCCGGACACTTCATCCATCACCGTCGCCGGGTTGGCCGCAAAGAACTGTGGGGTGCTATCGACCAACGTTCCCTTTTCGAAACTAAAGTTGAAAGAGAGGTGGTGGCCTTCGAAACTCAGTCCCCATGAACCTTCGTCACCGGGCTCTCCGAAGATGGTCACGAAGTACTTTTGTGGATCTCTCTCCCAGCGACGTTCGTCACCTTCCAGTTCCCGCAGGATGCCTTCGAGCAGCATGATGCGGCTTGCCTTTCCGTAGCCGACTTCACTGAGCGCCGATCGCAATGTTCGAAGTGCGGCAACGCGTTGGCTCTGGTTCATCTCGCGAAGCACTAGTCCTTTCCGCTTGTCCTTCGGAATGAAGTGCCAATCGATCCGCTGTTCGCTTTCGTAGTCCATCGACACAAGCTTGCTCTGTTCCTCGTCCAATTGCTGCAAGAAGTTGTTCGCGTAGGTGGCGACTTGAGTGCCTGGCTGGTCAGCGGCTTTGAGCCCCAACAACGCGAGTATGGCGCAGGCGAAAAACATTGAAGCGAAACGCATGAAGAAGACTCCGGTGGGCAGTTGAAAGAGGAAGTTGGATGGGAGGTTGAGAACCGAGAATGCGGCTCGAGGAAGACAGCCGACAGAGTGTAACGGTTCTGAGTGTCGAGTTCGCGGGCGTCGAACTGCCAGCAAGTGCTGCGCCGTATTCGCGGCTGATTGACACCAAAGCCAACTGCATGAGTACAGCCAGCTGTCGAGGTCGAAGCCGATCGAAATCGTTCGGATCTTCCGGTGCAATCGCCTGAAATGGCTTATTGAGATTCAGTCTCAAGAGCTGCCGTGATTTGTCATTTGGAAATATCGTCACAAATTGAAGTTCAATGAATCAAAGAACGATCGGTTTGCCATTTCGGTGCCGATACAAAACGATGGTGAAGAAAGGTTTCAATGCCGACACGTGATGGATATTGACTCCCCCCATCAAACCGATACGATGCTTCGATTCATATTCAGCAACATTGAAAAGATCCGGGGACGTGCCCATGGCCTTGAAGACGCTCGAAGGGAACATGGGGGTGGCCGAAATGAGTTCGGTCGCCGAGTTGGAAAGGACGGACCCGATGATCATTGACCTCGGCCCAGGCTTGGATGCCAACGAGAGCGACAAGTCTAAGACGCACGACGTCATCGAAATTCCCCCAGGGATAATCACTGCCTGGGATCATTTTCAAAAGCACTTGCATCAATGGCTCGAAGAGGGCACGCAGGTGGGGAACTGGGCATTCGTCAGCCAGGACGGTCAGTTCGAGGTGCATGCTTCAGGCGATGACGCCGAGCAAGCTGCGCGTGATCGTGGTCTTGATGATCGCTCGTTTCTTGTCGGACATATTCACGTCCTCTCTCTCGATTGAACCCGACCCTGGTGCTCGTGCAAGTCAATCGGCGGGAGTTGAGGCATTGGAAGAAGAAGTAGTTGTTGATTCCATTCCACTACTTTCAGTATCGGATAATGCAGCCAAATTCGATGGCGTAGCGGGGCCACAGGTTGTCCCCCTCAAGGCATTTACCCCTTACGTTTGGATGGCACTCGAAGAGCGTCGTGATGAACGCACGTCGGGTCCGTCCAGCTTGCGACCCTTCCCTGTGGTCATTGACACCGGCTTCTCGAAATCGCTGACGCTACACGGATGGCATTTTCAAGAGTGGGTTGGGTTGAACGTTGCGGCACTAACGCCGCCCAGCAAGCCTCTTTTCATTCATGATCAACCACACCCTGTCGTGAAGGTCGATGCGTGGATCTACAAGTACAAGTTCAGCGTGCTTGAGCCACCGGCACCCGATTCTCCGAAACACAAGGTCAGGCTAAATCCAGGATGTACCGTCTCGTCGCTCTATGTTCAAAAGGCGTACACCAAATCGGATCAATCTAACGACGCCGTTAAAGAGCTGTATCGGCAGAATGAACGAAGGAAAAAGATCGGAACGGTTGAACCAGGAATTCATCCCCGGATTCCGACGCTGGGAGTGGGTCTTCTTGCGGCAAACAACCTTCGCTTCTCATTTGTTCCATCATCCGAAGTTTGCACGCTGGCCGTCCGTCAATGACTCGCGCCCAAATTCTGCCGATCATGAAGAGCGCGGCTTGCCCAAAGGTAAACTCAACTTGCTTCGCGATCGGCGCGAAGCGTCAAAAGACGTCGGGATAAACAACCAGCTCGATTCTGCGGTTGGAAGCCCTGCCGAGGGCGGATCCGTTTGAAGCTGCGGGCCGATTGGCTCCCTGACCTACAATGTTGAACTGTCCGAGTGGCATTCCGGCGCGACGAGTCAACATGTCGAGCACGGCGGACGCTTGAGAAGCTGCCAATTGGTGCCCCATCGAAGTTCCACCGCCGTACGCCTGTGATGCGTCGACGTAGCCTTCGATGCCGATTCTCTGTCTTGGAAATACAGAGCGGAGTTGGGCCGCGATTGGATCGAGCACCTGGGCAGCTTGCGGAATCAGCTGCGCGGAACCTGGCGCAAAAAGCTGATCACTTGGAATCGCGATTCGAATCCGCTCGCCGTCTTGTCGAACAGGAATCCCGCCCAGATTGAGCTGGGATGCGAGTCGACTGAGGTTGGTATTTGGCGAGATCCTTGTTCCGCCCCGCATCTGTGCCGACGCCTGCATCCCGCGGACTTCGTTTTGAGCCTCGCGTGCGGCAATCTTCGCGGCATCCAGTTGTCGGTTCGTGTCCGTCAACTGTTGGCGTACCAAATCAAGCTCGTCTTGGTAGACCTTTGATTGTTGCTCGAAGACTTGTGCCCGCTGCTCACTCTGAGCGAGTTGCGTGTGAAGCTGCCGGTTGTTGTCATCCAACAAATCGACGCGTCGGCGTAGTTCCGCAAGTCGTGCATCATCAGCCGCAATCGACTGTCCGCCGACCCTGGGAGCGAGCGGCCCCGTTTGAGCTGGGTATGCACCACTGCCTGGCACAGCCAGATATGGATTCTGGTTGCACCCGGCAATCAGTCCAATGCAAAGCACGGCGACGCAACCGATCGTTTGCCGTTTTCGTCCGCTCATCTCTCGAGGCTTTCGATTCACTTGAATAGAGAGGCGTGTCGTAGACGTAGAATCTGTCAATCCAAACGCCGTATGACACTGCGACCGATTCGTACGGTGACTCGGACGCACAATGTTTCACACGCCCTGCGTCATAGACGGACCGCAATCCGAACGGCAAGAGCAAAACATCCCGCGATGTGGATGTGTTCGACTCGACGACAGATGCTAGCATTTCTTGGAAAAAAGCCCGATGCCGGCGTGATTGCGACGGCAACGAGCTAAACTTCCGCGTTTAGAAGAAAGTCATGCACACGCCACGCTTGGGAAGTTTGCCCGCGTGAGCTGCACGAGTGCTTCGGGATGGGGTGATTCGGTTGCGACGAATCGCAATGTAACGGCTGCGTAATTCAACGTGTCCGATCACTCCCTCCCGGAGCACTCGCACCTCAACCGGTGCATTCTTAACCGCGCCCAACATTCTTTGCCTTGGGAGCTCCGTGTCGGCTACACTGTCAGGCCCACCTTTCTCATCCTGCCAAAACCTGCGCGAACGGTTTCCGAATGGGTCACGCGTCTCTTCGTTGCATTCTGGTCGCTCTGGGAGTTTCCTTTCCGCTCCCGGCGTTCGCCGAAAGCCTCGCGGATGTTTCTGAAGGCGAGAAGCTCTTTGCATTGAGCGTCAAACCGATTCTCACGGAGAAGTGCATCGCCTGCCACGGAGCCGACCCGGAAGACATTGCCGGCGATTTCGATCTCCGGACGCGTGAGTCGATGATGCGCGGCGGCTATTCGTTCGAATCCGATGTGGTTTTACTCGGCGACGGTGAGTCCAGCATGCTCTATCGAACCGTCGCGCGGACCGAAGTCGACTACGAAATGCCTCCCAAGGAAGCGGACGCGTTGACGGAAGAACAAGCATGGATGGTTCGCGATTGGATCAACGCAGGAGCACCCTGGCCCGATGAGGCAAGAGTTCGTTCCATCCAGGCCGAGTATGCCAAAGGTGAGCAAGTCGTCACGTCCAGAGCACTTTCGGCGGACTGGCAGAACCGCCGCTATGAATCTGCGAAACTGTGGTCTTATCGCGCCATCGAACAAGTTGACGTTCCGAAGGATGTTCATCCGATCGACTGGTTCATCGAGGAGCGATTGAGTGAGTTGGGACTGGAAGCCGCCAAAACGGCATCGGCACATGAATTGGTCAGGCGATTGAGCTTTGGGCTCACCGGACTACCGCCATCGCCACGCGTCGTGAGGTCGTTTTCCGAAGACTACCAAACCGATGTCCGAGCAGCGGTCGACGCATTCGTGTCGTTAACGACGGAATCTCCACATTACGGAGAGCACTTCGCGCTGCGTTGGTTGGACGTCGTACGTTACGCCGACACGGCGGGCTTCGCGAACGACTACAGCCGGCCAAATGCTTGGCGTTACCGTGACTATGTCGTTCGTTCCTTCAATGATGACAAGCCGTACGATCGATTTGTGATCGAACAGCTGGCCGGTGATGAGTTAGACGCTTCGAACCCCGAGAATCGGGTCGCAACCGGCTTTCTGCGAATGGGGCCTTGGGAGCAGACCGGCATGAGCGTGTTTAAGGAAACACGTCAACAATGGCTGGATGACGTTACCGATTCGGTTGGCCAAACCTTCCTTGCCCATGCCTTGCAATGCGCGAAGTGCCACGACCATAAATTCGACCCCGTGCCAACGCGCGATTACTACAGCATGATGGCGGTGTTTTCGACGACGCAGTTTGCCGAGCCGGCCACGGCTTTCTTGGCAACCGAACAGCGTGCCGGATTCAAGGACTCGGACGACTGGGTGAATGCAAAGATCGCAGCGTACCGAGAGCAAGAGGCAGTACTGAATGAACGGATGAAACAGCAGCGTCAACAGGAGACCGGTGAAGCAAAGGTGGGGGCGAACGGGTTGGACCCGGGTGACGAGGCTTCTCTGGCGCGGATCCGAAAGAACATCAGCCGGCACAAGTGGGAGCTTGATCGCAGCAAACCGATCGCATTATCCGTTTACACGGGAAGCACGATTCATAGAAAGAACGTTGGCAACCGTTTGCTTCTTCCAAAAGACGTTTGGAACGCCGGCGAAATGGAACCGGACGTCATCTACGCCGGTGGCAGTGTTTACTCACCAAGCGATCCCGTCTCACCGGCACCACTGAGTGCCGCCGTTTCCCTGGGACGGATGGTCGAACCAAGGTTCCCAGACGGTAAAGGCAAACGCCGTCTGGCACTCGCAAATTGGATCGTGGATCCGCAGAACCCGCTCACGGCCCGAGTCATCGTCAATCGTGTTTGGTCCTGGCATTTCGGTCGCGGTATTGCCGGCAACCCAAACAACTTCGGCGGGACAGGC
>JBCCOI010000094.1:0-16207 GCA_039025515.1 Planctomycetota bacterium | reverse complement strand
TTTCAAGAACGCCAATGATCGGCCGCGAATCGCGGTTGTCGGCTGCGGAAGTCGCTGGGACCAGCGTGCCACGCTTGCCAACGGACCCTACGGAGTTGGAAAAGAGTTTCCAAAGTTCGGAGACATTGTTGCGGTGTGTGATGTCGATAAGAGTCGATTGGAACGCGCGGTGAAACTCGTCAAAGAGTGGCTGGGAACCGAGCCGGAAGCGACATCGGATTATCGCAAGATCATCGACCGCGATGACATCGACATCGTGCATGTCTCGACGCCCGACCACTGGCACGCCAAAGTTGCGGTCGAAGCCATGCTGTCCGGCAGGGATGTGTACTGTGAGAAGCCCATGACGTTGACCATCGCAGAGGGACAACAACTATCCGAAGTCTATGAGCAGACGGGACGTATCCTTCAAGTCGGAACACAGCAACGCAGCATGAAACAGATGCTCACTGCGATCGCGTTGATTCGTGCCGGTCGTCTCGGCACACTCAGGATGGCCCAGTGTGCGATAGGCGGAGGACCGACGAGTCCGAATTTGCCCACGGCCAAACCACCCAAACAATTGGATTGGGACCGCTGGACTGGTCCCGCACCACTTGCTCAGTATCGAACGCAAGACGGTGCCAACAACGAAACAAAACAATGGTCGCGCGGTCACTATGAGTTCCGCTGGTGGTATGAGTATTCGGGCGGGAAACTGACGGATTGGGGCGCACATCATGTCGATATCGCCACGTGGGGTCTCGGCAAAACGGATACGGGACCGGTGAAGATCGACCCAATCATGGTGAAACATCCGGTTGAGTTCCGCGATGGGATGCCGACCAGAGATGACTGCTACAACACGGCAACGGAATTCAACATCAAGGCCACGTTTGCCGATGACGTTGAGCTCATCCTCCGGCACGATACCGGGAACGGGATTCTTTTCGAGGGTACAGAAGGAAGGATCTTCGTGAATCGTGGACGGCTGACCGGCAGACCCGTCGAGGATCTCAAGAACCATCCATTACCCGATGGTACGCTTGAAGAGGCCTATGGTCGGGAGTTGACCGGTCACGTCGAAAATTTCTTTCGCGCAGTCGTGGATCGCCGTCCGGCGATTTCGGAACCCACCAGCCACCATCGCTCTTTGACGACGTGTCATCTGGCAGGGATCGCCGCGAGACTGGGGCGTCAGGTCACTTGGGACCCAGGCCGTGAAAAGATAGCGAACGATGAACTCGCTCAATCATTTGTTTCGCGAGCTTCACGCAAGGGCTACGAAATCGAACTCGGGTGACGTCGATTCAAGTCGTTTCAATGCTCGTGAATTCGGACACGGTCGACGGGTAAGCAATGAACGCCCGCATCATAAAATCGTTTTGCCGACGAATGAGTTTTGCAAAATTTGCATAGAGCAGGCTCGCGATGACGATGCAAGTGATCGACCAAGTAGCCGTCGAAACGAGCGGCGTTGATCCATCAGCCGCAACATTCCATCCCGGACAAAGTGGGTACATCGCGAGGACCAAGAACGCGAAACACGCGTTGCGACAAAACCCGTACAGTTCAAGAAAGTGCATCGACGAACGATAGGCACTCGGCATCTTTTCCGCCACGAACGCCCAAATCAGCCAGTACACTTCGTGTGTCCTTCGACGGATCGACCAGTTGCGGAACTCGACACCAAACTCATCCGCGAATCGCCTCCGGATCAATCTCGTGATTCTTGGATCGTAGCAATGACAGTAGCCGGGAATAAGGTCCAGACGGCGTTCAAGCCATTCACCCATTGATTCAAGCCAAGCATGGAAAGACCGCAGCTTGGGCACGCAATTGAAATTCCGTATCGCTTTCCAGCTATGAAAACGCGTGCATCGAAGTGCAAGTCGTCTTGGCAACGGGCCGGCGAAAGCCCCACAGAAGAATTGCTCGAGCGGATAGCCAAAGCTGAGTTGGAGAACGATACGCTCAAGGATGAGGCTCGCCGCAGCCGCTACCAAGTGACCGAGCACGTAAACGCTGACCAACAGCACCACATTGTCGATGATCGAATCCGCCTGATAGCGATTCTCAAATAGTTGTCGGGCATGGTTCTGAAACTGCAAAAGCGGCACGAGGACGATGACTCCTGGGAGCAGATAACCAAAGAAGTCGTAGGGCCAAAAATAAGTTCGTGCATCGAGATGATCTCGCATTCGTTCACCAAAATTGTGTCCAGTACTTGTTAGCTAGCATTGGAGCGAACCAACCCGACACCTTTGGTCATTTTCTTACGGATAACGAGCTCTGATGGAGGTGGCTATGTCTGTGAACCCCCAAGAGATTTCAAGGAAGCTGGTTGAATGTCGAACTAGACTTTCGCGGACCCGCTCTGGCGGGGTGCCGCGACGCTGCCGGTCTTTGACCTGCAGAGCTCTTGCATCGACTGCAGAATCCAGATGCCCGAACTGACAACCAATAGTCAAGCCGCGACGGGGTTTCGTTTCGAAATCCCGAGATTCTCCAGCACCGCTTCGCAACTCGTTGAACGATTGAACGACGAAGAGGTGAAGGTGTGCGAGGTGATCCAATTGATCGAGTGTGAGCCGACGATCGGCTCTCAGATTCTGAGCCTCGCAAACAGCCCCGTGTTTGGAGCGTCACGCGTCGTCTCGACCATTGGGCAGGCGATCGTTGTTCTGGGCTTTCGCTGTGTTGCGCAGCAAGCCATCGCGGCGTCCTCAGGAGCTCTCTTTAAATCAGGGGACGAGAAGAGTGCTCGGCACCGAACGAAGACTTACGTGCAGTCTTTGGGAACAGCAGCGGTGGCGAGAAGGCTGGCAAGTACAACAAATGATGCGGATCCTGATGAGTTCTTTCTTGTCGGCATCGTGCATGACATCGGCAAGTTAGTGCTGCTTCATCATGCGGGCGAAGACTACACAGAAGTCTTGGATCGTTACCCGACCGAAGAGGCAATCGCACGCGAAATGGAGTTGTTCGGTATCAACCACATGGTGCTAGGGCGTCAATGCGGGGCCGCGTGGTCGCTACCACAGCACATGTGTGCATCGATTGAAGATCATCATCTCACACTCGATGAAGTCTCAAGTCCGCTGACGCGAACGATCGTCGGAGCTTCGTATCTCGCAAAGAAGTGGGAACTCGGCTTCGAGCATGAAGATTTCATCGAAGAAGATCTTTGCGAGACCGAATTGGACGACATCCAGTCTCCGGACCTGGAAACTCTTTGTCGGGAAGACTTTGAAACACTTCGCGATATCTGTTGCTAGGCTGACACGATAAGAAATGCAAGGTCTACAACGAAAACTGACCGCGCTCGTGACATGCCTTGTCGTCGGCGGCACGATTGGGTTCGCCTTGATCGAGGGCTGGACGATCGAAGACGCGTTCTTCATGACTATGATTACGATCTCAACGGTCGGCTATTCGGAAACGCACGAGCTAACACACAACGGTCGACTTTTTGCGACTTCATTGATTTCGGTCTCAATCGTATTGATGGCGTGTTGGACGGCTGGCGTGACTAGCTTTCTGGTGAATGGCCAGTTAACGGGTGATTTTTATCGACGTGGAGCAAAAAAGAGGGCACATCAAATGACTGGTCACACCGTCGTGTGCGGCGGCGGAGCGGCAGCACGCACGCTGATGCAAAAACTGAGCATGGTCGAGAAAGAAATCGTCGCCATCGTCCTCGATCCTGATGAGGTCACGATGACGCGTCAATGCTTTCCAAACGTGCCATTGATCCAGGCGGATCCCAAGTCAGAGATGGCGATGATCGAAGCAAACATTCTCGGGGCAAGTCACTTGGTGGCGGCAACCGAATCCGACTTCGACAACTTGCTGATCGTGATTACGGGGAAGGGGATCGGTACGGCAATCAAAGTCATCAGCGTCGCGCAAAACCCAGAAATCGCGAATCGCATGTTGAAGGTCGGTGCGGACGATGTGGTCTGTCCGTTAGTGATTGGAGGCGAAAAAATGGCTTCTTTGATTACCGGAGCGAACACTCCGATACGAAATCTGCAGCCGGTCTAAACAACACACCGCCGTCTTCACGTTACGCTTTCGCGAATCCTGGGACGAGCGCAAAGCAGTAGCGGCTTGATGCGCCCACATTTTTGGGGTGATCCCATCTTAAAGAAGCCATAAAATCCTCCCCACGCGCGAGAACGCATCGACGATCGCACCCCGCCCGCGTCGTGTAGGGCTAGGTTCTTTGGTCATGGGTGGCATTGGTGTCGCTTGCCATTAACTTGACGGGAGGCCATTCTGCAACGCTGTAGCGAAGCCTCGCGATGTTCTTGAGGTCTCTCTTGATGTCAGCCGCAACATCGTGGCTTGGTGCCTCATTCCCATGATGCTGCGTTCGCTTCGCGGCGCGTCTGCCCATCGTTTCGCAAGAGTTGCTTGTACTCATCGCGATCTTTGCTGGCTTCTCCAAAGAATCCTCCAGTGTGGTCGGATGCGTGCAACCAATTGACAGTAACTGCCAAGAACCGAGACAATGCTTAATGAACGAACAAAGCACGTCCACGGCGACCTACGTTCTGCTAGCGATTGAGACGGCATGAAGACAGAACAGGACGAAGTGCTGAAGATTTAGGGATTGGCGATCTATCTCAAGGTCTCCAAATCAACGCTCTACAAACTCGCCCAGGAGGGCAGAGTTCCGGGTCATAAGATTGGCAAGCGGCACGCTTTAGCGTTTTACCGATCGCATCGATGAGACTTTTAAGGTAGTGCTTGTGCTTGTCGTAGGTGACTGGCTTGCGGTTTTCGCGTACCCAATCCAAGTAGCTTTGGGTCAGCTGATAAACAGTGTAGAGTTCTGCGCGAACCGACTGCCGATCGAGCATGAGTGCATGGTACTTTTCCATTGCCTGCTGCTTGGTCACGGCAAATGTGATGCGGCGTCCATCAATCGTGCAGACCCACCGCTTTTGAACTTTGCGGTAGTAAGGTTTCGGCTGGCGTGGCATGCTTCTCTCCTGAAGAGGGTACCGAAAAAGTATCTTCAGAAGCAAGACTCGCAACAAAAGCGAGAAAGACAAGTGGGCGATACTGGCCCCGAATTTCCGCATGAAAACACCGTAAAACCCGGTACGAAACTAGGGCACGGTCTCACGGTGGTTGCCTCCGTGGTTGTCTTGGACAAATGGAGGATCGAAAGTTCCAAGTAAATCTCTGTCAACCAGTTGATTCGTCCATGATTCGTCTCGAACTCACTCCCGCAAACAAATACGTTTCCATTACGCCTGCTCGTCGGACTGATTGGGCGAAATGTCAAACGCTTCATTCGCGGTAGTTCAGAACCATACTTGTTGCATGGAGGCACAATTTGATTCCCACGACCCAACTAGCGGAAAATCTTGAGTCCGATCAACTCGAGTGGCTCGCCAAGGCATCTCGACTCAGCGGAAAGTCCCCAGTGACGACCGCGATCATGATTTTGTCTCAGGCGATCAAATATGATCGCTATCGGGGGATACTGATTCGTCCCGATACGGGTCGAGTCGTTCGGACTGACGCGATCGTCCGCGTATCGGGCGATGGAAAAACTGCAGGACGCCCAATTGATCAGCGTTCGACGACAATACGGATGTCACCCAGTCGTGAATATTCGCGAAGAAGGGGATGTGGTAGAGGCAGTAGATCCGATCCAGAAACTGTTCCAACAACAAGGCTTCACATCAGGTGCCCCGGTTCCAGCGGCGTTTCAATGACGAGGCTCGCATCGTTGCCCAGCTACGCTACGGGGCGACGTGGGTTTGGGAGTCGGCGATCCGAGTCGTGCAAGCGGGCAAGAAGCGAAGTCTCGCTCGGGATGGGCGGGACGTCTATCTGGCGGTACCTTTAGTCCGCGCAGCTAAGTTTGGCAGAGACAGTCTGGAATTCAATCGATTCGCACGTAAACAACCCGCCTTGGCAGAAGCGTACGATCTTGCAGTCCAGGGGTCGGCGCGGCTCCAAACCGAATTGCAGGCTAGGATTCTTGCTGATCAGCTACCGAGTCTGATCGGGATCAAAATGCACCTGGGCGAACTCGCGGTTGAAGCGTACGAGAAACTGTTCTTCAACATCCGGGGCCAATTGGGAGCGTCTACCTTCGTTCTCAGGTCAGCGATCGGGGTTCATCCCTCTTCGCCCCCCAGCGATAAGCAAGCGGTTTTGTTGGGTGGTTATCGATACGGGACCGTCGGGGTCGAACGCTTTTTGGATTGGTACGACAGTCGTGGGGAATCCAACGATCTTTCTTCTCACCGGGGGCGCATCAACGAGGCAATCGACCTGCTGATCAGTCCGCAGACGTTTCCGGAAGATCAAACGAGCAGTGAAATATGGTGCAGGTGGTTAAAGATTCGGGGCGTACAGAGTCAAAAGATGTACCGTCAACGTTCCGTGAGAGAGGCAATGTCCACGAACTTGATGCAAATGCTCGAGAGTGGAATGGAGAGTCGATGCACCGACGAATCATCTCAAAGCCATACAAACCACACAGAATTTTCCACACACCTGGTGACGTCGGGGCAGTCCGAAAACGCACCAGTCGTAGCATCACCGCAACGTGTCATTGCACCGCTGGTGCATTGACACGTTCAGAGCCTTTGTAGAACAGAGCGAAACCAGTTTGCAGTGAAAACTAAATACCTTTCCATACCACTCCGCGAAGGCTCGCAGGTGCGACGACAATACATCGGGCCTGCCGACCACCCTGTCTCACGACTCGTCAAACGACAACGAGACTTGTTTTTAGCGGAGAGCCGGGCTGCGCGTCGAGGACGCGACCAAGAGCGGTCCACCACGGCCGACATTGCTGTGTCATTGAGGGCATTCACACAGCAAACGGAACGTGTGCTCGCTGCGTGGCTACCGGGCTACCGTCGGACAATGTCCCCAATTCAACTGAAGATATTTGAAGAAACTAGGAAACGGAGTTAAGTGATGCTAACCGAGGAACAGCGGAGACACCTGGAAATCCTTGTTGCTCGTTCAATCGATGGACAAGAGGAGGCTACCAAAGAGATCAGGGAAATTCTTTGGGACGATCGTGAAACCTGGCGCCCGTTTGGCAGCTTGAAGCGTCACGTCGAACAGCAGTTCTTGGATCTAATGACTAGGGGAGACGTCCTCCTTAGTGAGGCAGTCCGAATGGACCTTGCGGAAAAGCTCTCGCGGCTAAAAGCTGCGTCAGGTAATCCGGTGCTTCAGCTCGCAGCAGATCATCTGATGCTTTGCCACATAGACACTCACTATCACCAGATGCTCCTCGCCGAAGCGAGAGGATCGCAGAAGGAGTTAAAATCCGCGGAAACACGGTTGTCCGTTTCGTCAAAAAGGTACAAATCCGCCATCAAATCATACGCGCTTGTCGAACAACTGGTGTCTGGTTCTCGGTCTTGCTGTTAGGTAGTTGAAGTATCCCAACATGGCCCGGCTAAAATCATCACAATCCACTCGGCTAGGCGTCGCTTGTCGGCAATGGGTTTTGTGCGGCCGCTTCCATAACGCGGCTGATCAAAAATAGACATTGATGTGCCAGGGAATCAGCGTGGAAGGAAATCAATAATCTTTCCACGCTTATCCCGAGGTAGCAGACATGTCAGAGTTAGAGAAGTTGGAAATTCGAGAGGCGCTGGCTAGCCTCGCTGCGGCACACTCTTTCCTTTCCGATCATCTTGAGCGGGCAATTGCGTCGCTGACGATCGCACTCGAACAAGAGCCTAAGGCTTTCCAGAAACACCCTGGATCTTCAAAACACTTGGTTGCCCGCGTCTTCGTTGATGATCTGACGATGTCCATTCATTGGCGTGGCTCATCTTGCTTCCTTGGCAACACACTTCTCTTTCACTTGTTCGCCCGACTGGCGAGAACGCCCAATTGTTACGTCAATCATGCCGACCTACTCAACGATGTTTGGCATGGACGCCGAGATCTGTCAACGATTCGTGGCGTGGTCAAGCGACTGCGAGATCGCTTGGCGGCTGCCGGGATGTCTGAGCTTGCTGGCGCGATCGATGGAAGCGTTGCGGGACACTACTGTTTGAAACTTGCTTGATCGCACGTTGAAAATCACACAGAGATCGCACAGCTATCAAACGGAGATCAAACAGCTGGATGTCATAATATCACCTTTCGGAGATTTCAATCACGGAGGAGTTCATCAATCAAGCACAACCCGGCGAGAGGTATCATCGATGACATCAAACGGGAATCAAACAGGCGAGGAACGAATCCGCGCTGCCCAGTACGTCAGGATGTCGACGGAGCATCAGCAGTACTCAACAGCGAATCAGGATGATACGATCCAAGAGTACGCGGAGAAGCGAAACTTTGAGATCGTCAAAACGTATGCAGATGAAGGGAAGAGCGGACTCAACGTCGCCGGAAGGCGATCACTTCAGCGACTCATCAACGACGTTCAGAGCGGTCCGGTCGACTTCGAGGCGATCCTCGTCTACGACGTTAGCCGATGGGGACGATTTCAAGATGCGGATGAATCCGCGTTCTACGAATACATCTGCAAGCGAGCAGGTATCGCAGTTCATTACTGCGCCGAGCAATTCGAGAACGATGGCGGTCCGACGTCCACGATCATCAAGAGCGTGAAACGTGCGATGGCCGGAGAGTATAGCCGTGAGCTTTCTGCGAAAGTGTTTCAAGGGCAATGCAGACTCATCGAGTTGGGGTACCGACAGGGTGGTCCTGCCGGATTCGGCCTTAGACGAATGCTAATCGACCAGTCTGGCACCCCGAAGAACCAACTCCAGCGAGGCGAAAGCAAAAGCATTCAGACGGATCGCGTAGTACTTGTCCATGGACCGGAGGAAGAAGTACAGATCGTCAGATCGATATACGAGATGTTCAATCGCGACGGCAGACGAGAACGCGAAATCGCAGACGAGCTCAACTCGCGCGGGATTCTCACCGATTTAGGGCGTCCCTGGAACCGCGGAACGGTGAGACAAATCCTGACCAATGAGAAGTACATTGGCAACAATGTCTTCAACCGCACCTCGTTCAAGCTGAAGAAGCGACGCGTTAAGAACGCACCGGATATTTGGGTGCGAAAGAACCACGCATTTGAACCCATCGTTAGCCAAGAGAGCTTCTACACCGCACAAGGAATCATTCGCGAGCGAAATCGCTGCTACACCGAAGAAGAAATGATCGGAAAGCTCCGATCGCTGATGGAGCAGCACCCTACGCTTTCGGCATCGCTGATTGATGCAGCAGATGGCACTCCCACTTCATCGACGTATCGATCCCGGTTTGGAAGCCTCGTCAAGGCGTATCGGCTTGCTGGCTATGTTCCCGACCGAAACTATGACTACGTGGCGATCAATCAGTCTCTTCGGGAGCTATACCCGCAACTGGTAGCCGACGTGACGCAGCGGCTCGGTGCAGTCGGGGCGTCTGTGACGCAGGACACGGACTCCGACTTGCTCCTCATAAATGGCGAGTACAGTGCTGCGATGGTCTTATCTCGGTGTCGGCAAACGTCGTCTGGGCAACTTCGCTGGCTCATTCAGATCAAGGAATAGATTGCTCCTGACATCACGATCCTAGTTCGGATGGACGCTCAAAACCGGTCGGCGACGGACTATTACCTTCTGCCGATAATGGATATCTCGACTCCGCGATTACTCTTGTGTGAGTCGAACGGTGCGCATCTCGACACGTACCAATTCGACAATCTCGACTTCTTTGCCTGCCTTGCAGAGCGACGAAAACTTGAGGTGGCGGCATGAGTGGCAATCGTGAGTCTGAAATCCGGATGATTCCCCTGGAGCAAATCGTTGTCGTTAACCCGCGAGAAAGGGGGAAGTCAAAATTCAAGCAGATCACCGACAATATCGCCAACCTTGGGCTCAAGCGACCCGTTACGGTCACGCCTCAGCCTGACGCAAATTCAGGATCAGAGGAGTCCTTCTATCTGGTTTGCGGGCAAGGGCGATACGAAGCCTATCAGCTCCTCGGAGAGAAAGAGATTCCGGCAATTGTTGTCGACGTTAGCAAAGAGAAACTTCTCTTGATGAGTTTGATCGAAAACGTGGCAAGGCGCTCGCACTCTTGCGTCGAGCTAGTTCGTGAGATCGGGACATTGCGAGATCGAGGCTACGGTTTTTCGGAGATTGCGAAGAAGACCGACCTGACCACTTCCTACGTTCGCGGAGTCGTCAAACTGATCAAACAAGGCGAGGAGCGACTATTGCAAGCCGTCGAAAAGGGCCAAGTGCCCGTAAGTGTCGCAGTCACCATTGCTACTTCGGACGATCACGATATCCAGCGCGCCCTCACCGAAGCGTACGAGGCAAACGACTTGCGAGGTAAGAAGCTGCTTTCAGCTCGCCGTCATATCGAAAAACGAAGATCCGAGGGAAAGACACTTCGCGGAGGGGCGAGGAAACGCACGCAGACAGTGTCGTCAAAGAAGTTGTTAGACACCTACCAGAAGGAGTCTGCACGCCAGCGACTGATCATCCAGAAGTCCAAGCTATGCGAGACCAGGCTTCTGTTCTCGGTTTCAGCAATCAGACAACTGATGCAGGACGAAAACTTGGTCAATCTTCTGCGGGCTGAATCGCTGGACTCGATGCCAGCGTACCTAGCAACTGTATTGAAGACAGAGGAGGGATCTGATGAGTAAACGCGTCAGACTTGCGTGCGAACGAACCGTTCAATCGATTCCGCTTGAAAGTATCCTTCCTATGAAGAAGATCGCGAAAGGAACTCGTGCGACATTGAAATATCGGCAGATTGCCGCGTCCATTCGCGAAGTAGGAATCATCGAGCCTCTTGTCGTGCATCCGCAGAAAGGAAATGAAAACCAATTCATGCTGCTCGACGGTCACATTCGGCTGGAAGTGCTCAAGGAACTCAAAGAGAAAGCGGTTGATTGTTTGCTCTCAACTGATGATGAAGGGTTCACCTACAATCACAAAGTCAATCGGCTGACTGCAATTCAGGAACACTTCATGATCCTGAAAGCCATTAAGAACGGTGTCTCCGAGCAAGACATCGCGAGCGCACTGGACGTCGATGTTTCAAAAATTCGAAAAAAGAGAGACCTCTTGGTCGGTATCTGTACGGAGGCGGTCGCTCTACTGAAAGGCAAACGTGCCGGTGCCGGGGCATTCGCACAAATCCGCAAAGCGAAGCCGATGAGGTAGATCGAGATGGCGGAATTGATGTCCGCATCGAACAACTTCTCGGTGAGCTACGCGAAGTGTCTGGTGGCTGCGACGCCGCCAGAGCAATTATTGGACGACAAGAACCCCAAAGATGTCGATGGTATTTCACCAATCGAGATGGCAAGAATGGAGCGTGAGATGGAGTCCCTGTCAAAGGACTTCAAGCAGCTAGAGGAAGTCCACGGGAAGAACGTGCTCAATCTTGTCATTGTTATCGGTTACCTACGAAAGTTGCTCGACAACGCAAAGGTTGTTCGATACTTGGCGCAGACGTATCCCGAAATCCTCACTGAATTCCAAAAGATCGTTGAGTCACGGGGACTGGAAGAGGTCGCTGAGTAGTCGCGGTGACGTAGCCTTACTCTTGCCAATACTGCGGATGGTCCAGAGCTTTCGAGCATCGAATGATTCCTTCGTATCGCTCGATTGCCCCAGACGCCAACTCGTACACCATCCAGGCGTCGGCGTTCTTGGGAAGAATCGGATAGGGAGCCTGGAAGCCACGGACTCCTGCCGGGGCGAACCCGAATCTTGAGTAGTAGTCCGGGTAGCCAAGGACGAAAACCAATTCGACTCCCGATTGCTGCAAATGCGCAAAAGCATCTTGAACCAGTCTGCTGCCGATGCCTTGGCCATGCTGATCGCAAGCCACAGCCAACGGAGCAAGGATCTGAGCGGATACTTCACTGTTTGGCTCAACCGTGACAGAGGTGAACAGCACGTGGCCGACGAGTTCGTCCCCCAGTTCCGCGACGAGTGAGAAGATGGGATCGCCAGTAGGATCGTCAAGCATCTCTTCGACGAGGTTTGCAATCACTGGTCCTTCGTCGGCGCCGAACGCGTCGCGATGGATGGCGAGAACTCGATCGCGATCACCATCGTCAGAAACGCGTATTCGAATAGCATTTGAATTCATGATCCTTGAGCCAATCTCCGATTTCATGGATGGCGGATGATTGTCGGTAGTTTAAGAGTTTTCAGAATTCGAAAATCATCCGAATACAGAAGTGACGCTGAATTCGTTTGACTTTCGAACGAAACATGGCAAAGTTTTTCTATGCCGATGAAATAATCTCGCGGGCCAGCGCATCTAGCTTTGCACAGGTTCACAAGAAACGAGATTTTTCGCGAACCATTCGGAATCGAAAGCGTCTATTAACCCCAGAACCGGCCAACGCTGGTACACACAAGTCACACCCAGAGAAGCGAGTAAGAGCTTTCTGATGTTTACCAAACAGCAATCAAATCGACTCGAACGGATACACGAAGGGAATGCCTTCGGCGGTAGCGATTGGCGTTTAGCCAATACGTTCCAGCCCGGCAATATCCCGGCGTATCGATTGCTCACGTGACACTCGCATAAAGCGAACTGCTTTCTACATGAAGGCTCGGTGTCACTCAGGCATCGAGCCTTTTTTCGTGTCCGCAAACGAGCGGAAATCCCCATTAACAGATATGGGCTGGTAGCTGAGACGGTCTAGCGGCGGTCTGAAGAACCGCAGACGAGGATTCGAGCGTCTCCCGGCCCACTTGCGCTGAAAGTACGCGCACACCGATCTTTGACAATTTGACCAAAACATCGTCCGTGATGTCGTTCGGACGTTAAATCGGTTTGCCCTGGAACGGGCGGCCGACTCTCGCAAGGGAGATAGACGAAAGGCTGTCTGGGAAGCGGCGTTCATCCGTCGCAAGCCCCAGCGATGAGGCCGACAGGTAACCGCGTGGGTGCGGGAAGCTGTCAAGTAACTGAAGGCGTGAGTCGCTGGCCCACCAGCGGAGTGCTGCCTGAAAGACCACGGATTTGTATGGCTATCGTGGAACGTTCCGGGCGTGACTAGCAATCATGCACCACTGAAAGTGTTCGGGAAGTTGCCGACTCCTTCGGGAGGTGGCAGCAAGTCATACGTGTAGCAGAGTCGAAGTGCCTACATCGATCGTCGAAAGGTGGTCGAGCTGCCCGAAAGGGGATCAGTGGACTACTTCCCGAAGTAGAAAGCTGATCGAGCGAGGTGCGAGTATCCGACGGGATGCTCAAACCTAACCCAGAAGACTCGTTGCACTACTGCCTGCTGTTGGGCGATGGAGACATCAACGACAGGGGTGAAGGTGATGAAGCGTTTAACACGCGCGTGTGCAGACCTCGAGGAGTCAATGGCGTTGATTCGAGGGCCATCACCGAGTCGGAATAGAGCTTGCGATAAAGCCGACTCAATTTTTCGGATACAGGTGCAGATGGAAGCACGCCTGCTTTGGGAGCAGGAGGGTCTCGGTTCGACTCCGAGGTGTCCGACTGACTGAAACAACATGGTAGTCGAGGGCTGGTTGCCCAAACTCGGCTGATAACCGAGTCGCGCTGAGTTCAATTCCCAGGGCTACCACTTACGTCAACAACACGAAGGAGAACCAGACATGCTTCAGCGATTGAAACGCATACCCCAGATCGATCTTGGGGTTGTGGTGTAACTGGCAGCATGACGGACTTTTAATCCGTTCGGCGAGAGTTCGAATCTCTCCGGCCCCACTTGCTACGCATCGGCGTGTAGCTCAGGGGTGAGAGCGGCGTCCTTATAAGGCGACGGTCGCGGGTTCAATTCCCGCCACGCCGACTGAAACGAAACAACAACAAAAACACAATTTGGGATTGTGGCAGACAAGGTAATGCATCGGTCTCTTAAACCGACTCATGTGAGTTCGATTCTCACCGGTCCCACTGAAAAACAATTAGCACTGATCGTCTAGCGGGAAGATACCTCCGTCGTAACGAGGGGACGTCGGTTCGATTCCGACTTGGTGCTCTTGGATGCTTCGTGCATCCGTGATCTTTGACAATTTGGTTGTGATGCATTTTGCGCCCATGGTGTAGTGGTAACCCATCTGCTTGCCATGCAGAAGACGCGAGTTCAATTCTCGCTGGGCGCTTGTTATCAGGGTGTGGGAAAGCCTGGCAATCCGCGTGCTTCGGGTGCACGAGACCGCTGGTTCAAATCCAGCCATCCTGACTGTTGAGATATGAATCCGGTGTGGCCCAATCGGTAGGGCGGCTCCCTGTTAAGGAGACGAGTGATGGTTCGAGCCCATCCACCGGAGCTTGCAGTGTTGCAAATTCTCTCCGGCGCGTAGACGCGACGCGGGCCTTTGAAGCCCGCAGATCGGGTGCGATTCCCGGACGGAGTGCTGAAGATCGTTTTACACCGAGGCGGCAACTGTTGGTCGTTGCACCTGGCTCTGAACCAGGCAAACACAGGTTCGATTCCTGTCCTCGGCGCTTGTTGAAACGTATCGGGTATAGCTTGGAGTAAGCGGTGTGGTTTGGGGCCACGCATGGACAGTGTGCAACTCACTGATACCCGACTGTTCAAGACATCAATCCATAGGGGAGCCGCTGGTGGCTCGGACTGACTGTTAATCAGTTTGCCGCTGGTTCGATTCCAGCCTGTGGAGCTGTGGCTGTCCTGTAGTGGTTTCAGGAACTTCGCTGTGAACGAAGTCTATGTCGGTTCAATTCCGATCGGTCACACTCGCGAACGTATTCGGTGGTAAGTCCCTCTGGGAAGGGAACTTGATTGTCTATCAAGTTGCTGCGGGTTCGACTCCCGTTGCCATCGCTTTCACTATGCCGCATTCGACTACTGGCTAGGTCGGCTGTCTTTCTAACAGCAGGAGGGAGATCGAAACTCCCATGCGGTACTCGCTTCAAGCGAAGCAAATTCATGGCGTGGTAGATTCTGATGGCAGAATCGCTTGGTTCTCAGCCAGGAGTTCGCGGGTTCGATTCCCGCTCACGTCACTGCGAGCAATCGCAACACTCGGAAGTCACCCGGCCGGATGAGGACACTGTCTTGAAAACAGCTGCGGGTCAAACCGTTGTGGGTTCGAGTCCCACGGCTTCCGCCTGAACAACTTGGGAGCGTTTCCACACGGGAGGTTGTAACCCTTCTGCCTTTAATTGTGTGGTAGCTGGCGAGAGGTGCGATTCCTTGCGTTCCCACTTGATTCACGTCCTTGGTGTAACGGTAGCACTGCTGATTCCAAACCAGTAGGTCAGGGTTCAAATCCTTGGGGACGTGCTCTCCGGATCGACAAACAGTCCTGTGGTCCAACGGCTACGACACCTGTCTTACAAACAGGAAACGATGGTTCGATTCCATCCAGGACTACTCACGCGTCACGGAGACGCAGCTTCATGCCAACCTTGGAGAATGACGATGGCTAAACAAGTCAAATACGTGCAGTGTGCGATGAAACGTGCGGTCGCCGGTGGCTCAGTGCGGACAACGTCATACATTCCTCAGCAGTTTGCGAAGCTGGGTCGTGTCCTGAAGTTGAAAGACGACCTCGATCGCTGGGTCGATGGATGGGTGGTTGAGTGCGTTGGCCATGTGGTTGTCGATGCCGCGGATGCTCCCGACTATCGGAAAGCGATTCGGAACCACCGCAAGTCGACAGGCGACAGCCAACCGCGATTGAAATGAGCAATCAAGGCTTGCCGGTCGGCGCAAGAAACTTGCATCGGTCGGTGAGCATCGGACGCCCAGGTACGCCAACCGGACGAGCGACTCGGCTTAAACCCGAGTGTTTGCAGGTTCGATCCCTGCTCTGGGTACTGGAAAGATAAAAGAAGAGGCGAACCCAAAACTGAGTTGCCGTCTCTTTAGTCGCGAAACATATGGGGCGCTCGTCCAACGGGAAAACGTCTGTGTTGCAAGCAGAAGATCAGGGTTCGATTCCCTGGTGCTCCACTCAGTTCACTAATACGGCTCGGTAGGCAACCGGAAGACCACTTTGGCTTAGAACCAGAGATGCTGTGGGTTCGAATCCCACTCGAGCTACTCAAACATCATGCGGGTGTAGTGTCCAACGGCTAGCACGATTGGCTTCCAACCAGTTAGTCTCGGTTCGAATCCGAGTGCCCGTACTTTTCGAAATCAACAAGTCCTCGTGGAGCAGCGGAGTGCTCGCTTGCCTGTCACGCAAGAGGTCGTCGGTTCAAATCCGATCGGGGACGCTTTCGATTCAAACGGCGC
>JBCCOI010000093.1:0-16351 GCA_039025515.1 Planctomycetota bacterium | reverse complement strand
TTACAGCCATCCGAGTTATCTTCCATACTTTCTTGGCTTTGCCTTCATCCTGGTTAACGCTGGTGTTAAGCACGTTATACGAGAGTTGGCTGATGGGAACAGGTAGTAGTTGATGGGCACGAGAGATGAAAGGACGTGCTGTTGAAAGTGAACGGGATCACCGTTTCGTTATCCAGTCGGGGTGACCAGTGACTTGAACACGCCTGCAGCATCTCTGTATCAAAGTCTTGTGTGAGAAATCGATGTTGGTGGAATCGTGCTACGCAACCGTGCAACAAGGTTGTTGGAGGTGGGCTTTGGCTTTGATTTTCTCTGCCACGTCATCGTGACGTTGGAAGTTCGAAATGCCAAGGCTGAGTCGCCATCATCGGTCTAGCCGATTGGTTTTTCTGTGTATTGGCCCGGTTGAAAGGCGTTCAATGGGATGAGGGGTTGCGTCACCGACTGACGGGTTCGCAGCTTGGGCCGGTTTTTTGCTTTGCTGGCTCGTTAATCGAAAGCGTGATCTGCTCAAATCTCTCTAGCAGAAAACGGGTGGCTGGAAGCTTTGGTGTCGGCGGCTCGAAAAAGGAACTGTTATGTTTTCCAAGTTCAGTGTGGTTGGGCGCTAGTGATGATCAGTTCCGTGTTGGCGAGCAACGCGGAACGCTGGTGCGTCCCTCAAATCCCTAAGGCAAGTTGCCGGCGAATTAGAGTCGCTTGATGCCGTGTGCAGATACACCCGCTCGTTGTTGGATGACTTGGTTATAATACTCAAGTCCACCATTCGACTCTTTGGATGCAACGATGAAGATACTGACCGCATCGAGTTTCTCATTCGCTTTTGTGCTCATTTTCTCGGGAACCCTGGGCGCCCAAGTCAGCGATTCGCAGCTTGCTCGATGGCTCAAACGTTTTCCGCAAGCCGATGTCAACAAGGATGGAAAGCTCACGGTCGACGAAGCTCAAGCTTTTCAATCCAAGATGCGATCTGGTTCAGACGGTGGGGCACCCAAGTCTTTTGACGTCCATCCAGGATGGGAAGAGGATCGGTTTCCCTCGCATGCGGTCTGCTTCAAGTCTCCTTCTGAGATTGCCAAGATCTATGGAGATGTCGCTGGAGATCGTGGCTTGATCGTGAGTTATGAAAAACCTGCCGATGGGTCGTTGAGGATCGTCGGAACCGGGCACAGTTTCATGGCACCGGGCTACAAGACGCTTCCACTGATCGCGAAAGCTGCTGGCTTGCGTCAGCCGCCTTTGCAAACGCATACGAGTGGCGGGGTGACAGGAAGTTCCCGATATAAGTGGGAACAGGAGAATGGCATCTTCCAGTTCGACGGCAAGCCAATGCCAAAACTACTTGCCTCAATCTCAAATGGCGAATGGGATGTAATGACCTGGGGGCCCTACTACAACGATCGTGCCCGCTACTACTCGTGCTGGATCGAGTTTTGTTTGAAGTACAACGCGGAGATGAAATTCTACGTTTCCGATGCTTGGCCACAACTCGATCAACTGGATCGGATTCCTCGGTCCGAAAGTGAATTGACACCCGAGTTAATGAGAAAGCTTGCTGACGAAAAGTACGCGACATACTTGACGATAGTTGATCAGCTCAATTCGTCTTACGACGATCGAGTTTTCGTGATGCCGACCTGTGAAGCCATGGTTCTCTGCGTTGAGCAATTCAGCAAAAACGAGCTTCCTGGAATCGAGGGTATCCACAAGGCGGTCGGCAAGAAAGAGCGATCACTTTGGAGAGACAAGTTGGGTCACTTGGGACCTGGTTTGGAGTGGCTGGAGGGCTACGTGTTTTACGCGACGCTCTATGGTCGCAGTCCCGAGCTTATCGACGGGGCGGTTCTCGAGCAGAACAAGTTCCCAAGCCGCGAACTCGATCAGCAGTTTAGAAAAATCGCCTGGCAAGCCGTGCTCAACAATCCGCTGTCTGGCGTCGAAGACAAGAACCAAAACGGCATCGCAGACGATCGCGAACCTGCACTCAGTGAGTAACCTCTCTCGCAGGTGCGAAGAACGAACAAACTCCATCTGATTGTTCGGACCATATCCGTCGCTTGAAACCCGTCGGGGACGGGATGTCCGTCGAAGCGAAACGACAGGGAAGCGGGGAAGGAAGTTTGAAGTGGGAAGAGTGAAAGGTGAAGGAAGCGTAGACGAGCGTTGCCAGCCGCTGGAGAAGCGGGTCGTTTCGCGCCGACCGTAGCGAGCGTCAGCGATGCGGAGCCGACGGCCGACGGAGGTGATGGCAGCGACCGAAGGATGAGGGTAGCGCCGAACGCAGTGAGCATCACCGACGCCGAGACACGATGCCGATGAGAACTGTATGAGGCAGGAGGCCGAGTTCCGCTCAATGAGGGGCGAACGTGACCGCGCGGGAGCCTCAAGCGACCAAGCTGGGAACGAGACACTCGGTAAACCGACCCCCGACAGCTTGTCTGTTCGGCCAAAGCCACTTGCAAGTCTCCGACAGGCTCCCCGGGATGTTCGGCCCGCCGATGGAGTCCGCGCCCGGCCGAATCACCGCTAACCCGATCCAAGTAGCCATCGAATTCTACGCCGCCCAACTGCCACTCCATCTCAAAGCCGTGTCCTTCGTCGAAAGCGAACTCGGTCTCACCACGGAGCAAGCAGCTAAAGAAAGAATTGGGTTCAGCGATCGACGTCTCGCTAAAACCTTACGCTCGACCGATTCCAAAGCCGGACGCGACCTGCGAGAACAACTCAAAACGATCGGGTTATTCAAATCCTCCGGCCACGAAGCCCTACGTAGCTGCATCACCATTCCGATGTTGGATGACGCTGGCAACCTCACCGGCATTCTCGGCCGGCGGATCGATCGAAAAGTCAAAGCCGATGACATCATCGTCGGCAGCGGCACATCACAGCTTTTCACACTGGCTCCCCTCGCCGCGCTTGCGGGAGAGGGGCCGAGGGTGAGGGGCAGTCATTGGACGATAACACCACAAAGGACTCGAAGAACACGGAGGACAGCGAACGTCATCATCGAAGACCATCAAATCACGTTCACCCGCGACGATCGCCGCTACCGAATCCGAGGACTTGAAAAGAACCCGGGGAGTTGACCACGGATTGATCGCCGACTCTGCCCTGCAGGTCGTTGTCGGGCTCGGGGACGACGCCCTCGAACGAGACATGCAATTTCTGCCGACCATGCCAAAGCGAATCGACCGTGCCGGCAGTCTGCTGCATCTCGGCGACTAGGCAGTTGTCGTCATCAAAGTCGGTTCGCATTTACGGATCGAGTTGAGGGATTCTCCGTAGCGTTGCCAAACGCAGAGCTGTTGGTCAGTTGATTTCCGACAGAACTTGTTTCGCTTCTGAGATCCGTCGCTGGCGATCTTGTTCGCGAAGAGCGGCAAGGATCTTGCCACGGTCACCCCGTGAAATCGGGCGAGACACTGGTGTTGTCAACACGCCGCTCGGGACTTCTTCCATGTTCCAGTCATCGCTGCGCTGGGTGGCGAAGGGTAAATCTCGATTGCCCGTCGCTTGTAGATTAGCCATCGGGTTACGACCCCATGCGTATCGAAAGTGCACAGGGTCGGGAACCATCGGACTGGTCAACATCAAACGTTTGCGGTCGTACTGAGTCCGGCCGCGAGTGTCTTTGCCTTTCTCAGCGTAGTCGACGGAGGCGGGGTGAAACTTTCGGTCTTCACCGGCGATCGCGAAACCCAAGATCTTGCCATCTTCTGGATCGCCGACTTCTCGATCGATCGTCAACGAAAGGGCACCTTCCAATCGCTCCATTTGCACCAATCGAGGCGGCATCCATTCGACTTCGCGATCAAACCCGTACTGCGTCGCGAGCGCCCATCGTGCGATTCGCTCACCGGCAGGTATCTTCAACTGCGGATGGTACCACCGCCTTCGCAGGTCATACGAGCTCGCGAACCCAACGTTCCGATCACCGTTTTGAAAGAGCTCAGAAAAGGTCTCGTACTGGGCAGCGCGGATTTCAATTCCGGCATTAAACATCTTCTCGCAATAGTCTTCTTCCGTTTGGGGATATCCGTCGGTGCAAAGCGAGATGATTCCAAATGGAAGTCCGTCATTGAGGAACGCCCTTCGCCACGCACGAATCATCTCCGGCAAACTTCGCGATACATTTCCACGCCCAACGATCCGTCGAAAGCGTTGTTGTATCCCTGGTGAAAGATGACTCCCTTGACCGCCAAACCCTCAAGCGGCGCGATCATCCCGGCATAGCAATGACCGGGATAGTTGTGGTCACCGATCGGTCCGGGGCGCAGATCACTCGGCGGTCGCTTTCGATCCTCGGGAATCTGTTTACCCTGCTCGATTTGTCTGTCGGTCCAGGCCTTGTGTTGTTCAATGCGACGCTTCAGGTCTTCGTTGGCGTCCCATTCCGCGACGGCAGTGTCAACGGTTTCCAGCTTAGCCTTGGTCGCGGCACCATCCATTTGACGCAGCACTTCCATCGGCGTCCAAGTCTCTATCGTCGTTCCACCTCGAGAGGCATCGATGACCCCGATGGGAACCTGCGCCGCTTTGTGAATTCGACGTGCGAACACGTAACCGATTGCCGATAACTCACGTACCGTTTTTGGATTGCATTCTTCCCAATCACCCTTGCGAAAGTGACGTCCGAACCAGTCACTCCACTCGTGTAGCCTGGCAAAGTTTTGCTTCGCATCCGGTCCTTGACCATAAGGAACGGTGAGCACACGGATCTCCGGGAAGTTTGCAGAGATGATCTCCAAGTTTCCGTTTTCGACCTTCGCAATCTCGAACTCCATATTGCTCTGACCGCCGAGGATCCAAACATCACCCACCAAGATGTTCTCCAGCTCGATCGATTCTTCCTCGCCACAAACAATCATCGACGTTGGTTTGACGCTTGACGCAACGGCGGGCAATTCAACTTCCCAACGACGGTCTGAACCAGCGACCGCAGCTACTCCGTGATCCAAGAAGTTGACAGAAACCGTCTCACCCGGTGACGCCCATCCCCAAACCCGAATCGGTTGGTCGCGCTGCAGGACCATATTGCTTTGGAAGACGTTGCTGGTGCGGAGACCTTCTCCGGTCGCCGGAACATCGATCACATCCTCGCGGGGCATTCTCTGCGCGTTAGCCGGTGACGAAACCAAGAGATAAAACAGCACCATCGTGGCGGAGAAGGAGGCGATTCGTTCGAATATCATTGTGTTGTTACTTTCAGGGCTAGTGGCCGTCGCAGTGAACAAGTGTTGCCTTTAGTCGTTGCACAGCATAACCGGGCGTTCCACTGCCGGTTGGCCAGACGGATTCGAAATTTCGATGCTTCAACTTTGGATCGCTCGAGTCGATGCTGTGACTTATCGCCGTGCGATTCTGCTATTTGCATTGCAGGTTGCGGTCCCGATCTGTTTGCTCGATGACCGATTCGGCCTTCCAACGTTCGAAGGCTATGGCGAACTTATTGCTTTCGTCCCGATCATTCTCGGAACAGTCCCGTTCGGCCTCATTTTGCCGTCGATGCGTGCCGGACACCGATGGGGCATGCCTAGTCAGACATTCATGTTTTCACGACATGAAATCCAAATAGCCTGCTCAGCGGGTGTCGGAATGACTTTGGGGCTTCTAACGCAAATTCCCTTCGTCGGATGGCCCTTGATTCCGATGCTCGTTGCGGCGAGCACCCTTGCTATCTCTCTTGTCGCGGCAACGCATCGCCGATTTCGTAGACACGCCGCGACCGAGTGGATTCGTCCCAACCCCGCTTTGAAAGTTTTCGCGCCGATCATTCGCGGACTTCGCCCCGATGAAGAGTCGAGTTAGTCCGCCGGCAACTCATACACGTGATAGGTTTGGTTCTCTTGCTCGCCCGCGGGATAGATTTTCACCAATGGCAAGTTGCTGGTCGCGACACGAGTATCGACCACAAGAAACCTCGCACCATACCGATCCCGATATCCCCGAAGTAATTCGTAGCTGATGGGAACTCGGGTCGACCGAAGCCTGACGCGTCCGACCGACTCCGGAAAGACTTCACGAAAACGGTCGTGCCACTCGATCAACGACTTTGCGTCTTGCGGAACATCTTTCCAGTTCACCACCTCCGCTCGTTCGGCATACCACTTGAACGTCTGCTGGTGGCGAGGAGTGAGCAATACCTCGTCTTCTGGCATCGCCATCTTGATCCATGCACACACGGCAAGCCAATCTTGAAACGCTCGCTTCTGCGCTTCGGAGTCATCGCCACGGCGGATTCCTAAGAGTCGATGACGGGCTGACGGTGGAACACCCTGGCCAGTGCGTTGATAAACCGAAACGCCGAAAACGATAGCCGAAAACGCAACCAGCAAACCCGCGAACACGGGAGCTAGGGAAGGGCGAGCATCGGACGCAGATTGCTGCGACCGATTGAGACGACTTATAAGGATCAGCGTGACCGCGAGCGGAAGCATCGCATCGCTTAGTCGAAACCAGTAGTACCGCAAAAGCTTCGCAGCGAGATCTGGCAACACCGCGGGTAATAATCCAACGCCGAGTCCGACGAAAGCGATCAAGGCGGCGCCGACGGCGAACCACTGCAATCGAACCACGGCGTCGTTTCGCGTGGCCAATCGAAAGGTTGACAAGAACGAGACGACAACCAAGGAATGCCGTGCATACCAATGCCACGGAAAGTCACCGGGCAACAGATGATGCCGAATGCGCACATAGCTGTAGATCCTGGCGGCAAGGGCGCCCGATTCTGGATCGGCACCTAGCGTTTGCATCGCCGCGGGCAAGAGTCCCAGCAGCGAAATCGCTCCGCCGACGAAGAGTCCGACTGAGAAAAGCGAATCGGGTCCTCGTTCATCTTCACTCGACAACCTCAATCGACGTGAAACGAAGAACGCGACCATGGCAGCGACCACGCACCATCCACCGGTCAACACATGAAACGCCGACGCAACGCCAAACCACACCCAACTCGACGACCACCGCCCACGGATCACGTGCGATAACCCGATTAATGCAAAACCGTAGGCGGGCACTTTTGCCTCGATGCCACCGATGACCCACTCACCAGCCAAGTTCCCGTATTCGATGGCTACGGTCCAAACCACCAGAACAGCCGCCATCGACCACGATCGACGGATACCGATCGCGATGCAACATGCACGAAGACCCGCCGCAAGAAGCAGCCAGCCGAAGACTCTTCCGATCCACGCGGTTGCCTCCAGCGAGACAAACTTTGTGAGCCAACCGAAAACGAAGTAAAACGTCGTGTGAGCCTTCCCGGAGGAGGCAAAGAGATCGTCGGCGACGTAACTTGAGTCCCAAAAATTTTTGGCCTTCACCAAGTAATGGGCTTCGTTGACCGCTGGCGGAGGATCTGCCGCATAGGCAAACATGATCAGAAACAGCATGGCGACCTGCAATGCACCGCCGATTCCGGTTGACCGACCGTGACTCGCTGCCTCTCTCATTGTGCTGCTTTGCTTCATTGCGCTGCGTCGCAAAGATCAATGGCCATCTCAATCGCAGCCAACATACTATTTTTGCTTGCGATTCCCTTCCAAGCCAGGTCCATTGCCGTTCCGTGGTCCACGCTGGTACGAGTGATCGGCAGCCCCAGCGTGACGTTCACGGCGTCATCGAAGGACAGTGCCTTGAGTGGGATCAATCCCTGGTCGTGGTACATGCAAACATGAACATCGGTTGCATCTCGCATCGCAGACGTGAATGCCGTGTCCGGCGGGACCGGTCCGCGAATCTCCCAAGCCAGTTGCTCACGCGAGACCCAACGGCACGTTGATTCGATCGCGGGCAAGATGAGGTTCTCTTCTTCACCGCGGCTCAACAGACCACCCTCGCCCGCGTGGGGATTGAGGCCGAGGACGGCGATCCTTGGAGGCCTTCCGTATCGCGTTTGCATCGCCGTCCCTCCCAATCGAATTGCTCGCTCGATTGCGTCAACGCTCAAGGATTCGACCGCTTGTGCAAGCGGTTCGTGTATCGTCACCAGCACCGTCGAACAGGTCGGGCCCGACAGCATCATGCAATAGTTCTTCGTTTGAGTTTGATCGGCGAGCAGTTCGGTATGACCCAGATACCCGGTCCCGGCCAAATGCCAGGCTTCTTTCTGAATCGGCCCCGTTACGATGGCATCAAATCGTCCCGCCAGCGTTTGTTCAATCGCGAAGACAACGGACTCGAACGACGCCCGTCCGGTTTCGCTTGAGAACTCGCCCGGTCGAAGCTTCGCAGCATCAACAGATCCGTGGTCGATCAAGACCGGTCCCGTCGCTGGCTTTCCTTCCTCGTTGTCCAGCGATTCCACGTGAATCGTTGGCGGGACCGTCAGCCCCAGTGCGTCGCCCACCCTCATGAGTGCCGATTGTGGGCCAACCAAGATCGGTCTACACCGGCGGGTGACGTGCTCGTCCATCGCTGCAATGAGCGAAAGTTCCGGACCGACACCCGCCACATCGCCGACCGTGATTGCAATGTTTGGTCGAGTGAATCGAGAACCGACGGGCCGCGATGGCATTGGACTGGAAATGAGCTGGCAGATACGCTGAGATACGTCGAGCGGGTTTGACCGGAAAGCTTACCTCGTCGGTCGACAAATCTCCATGCAGCTTCTCCACCCGATTCGCAGTCGATGGATTTAGATGAAACGGAATTTAAAACTGTTGGCGTCACTTCGCTCGTCCAAGATTGGTGTGATCTTCGCTGCCACGCTCGGCTGGCTTCTGACAACGCTCACTGCGACGGCGGGCCCACTCGAACGTGACTCTGCGCTCGTCGTTTGCCCATCGCATTTTCGCGAAACCATCGAACCCTGGATCGAATACCGCAAGAGTCAAGGAATTGATTTGCGCGTCATCGAGTCGCGCAGCAGCGCGGCAGACTTGCTGAAAGTCATTCGTGACACCGTCATCGAATCCGATCGAGCGATCGTGCTCATCGGCGATGCGCCGGTCATGGGTACGCCCGTGGACTTCACGCGTGAGATTCCGATTCATTACCGCAAGACAACCGTTTCGGCGGCGTTCCGCAGCACGCCAACGCTTCCAACGGATGCACCCTACGGTGACATCGACGATGACGGGCAGATGGATTGTGCTGTCGGGCGTTTACCGGTGAGAACGCGGGACCAACTGAAGTCACTGATTTCGAGAATCAAGACTTACGAGCAAAGCCAAGACTTCTCGGCTTGGCGAAGTCAGATCCAGCTGATTGGTGGCGTCGGAGGCTTTGGCGTTTTGGCGGATTCGACGATCGAATCGACAACCCGATTGGTGCTCACGACATCGCTTCCCGGTTCGGTTCGCCCGTCAGTTCTCTACGGAAGCCCCGGGCATCTGTTCTACCCGCCTAAGCAGTTTACCGAATCGGTTATCGACACTTACAAAAAGGGTTGCCGCGTTTGGGTCTATGCCGGGCACGGTTCGATTGATCAGCTCGATCGCGTTCCCAGAGGTCCCACGGGAAGCCCGGTCCTGGACTCGAGGTCTCTCGAACGCATCGAGGGAAAACAAGAGACCTCGCCGATTGCGGTTCTTCTGTGTTGCTACACGGGGGCAATCGACGCTGGCGTCGAGAGCTTTGCAGAGAAATTCTTGCTCCTACCATCGGGGCCGATCGCCGTGATCGCGGGCAGTCGAGTCACGATGCCTTATGGGAATGCATCTTTCACGCTGGGACTGGTGGATGCATTTCATGGTAAGGCAGCGACGGAGACGCGCCCGGCTGAAAAGGCAGCAGAGACACTGGGCGAACTCTTCCTTCGATCGATCAATCAACTGGAAAAGGAGGAATCGCGTGATCGATCACAGCTTCAAACGCTGGTCGATGCGCTGTCAACGTTGATCAGCCCGGCGGGGAGCTCATTGGTGGAGGAACGTCGCGAGCATGCGTCGCTTTATGGCCTTTTGGGCGATCCTCTACTGCAATTGAAACCGCCCCTCGAGGTGACGGTCAGTACGCAAAAGGGATTTGACGCAGGTGCTTCGATCGACGTCGTTGTGACCAGCCCCATCGATGGCGAGTGTACGGTCTCGCTCGATCGACCGCTCGGACAAGTCAAGAAGTCGCAGCCCGGTGAGCCATACGTGGACCCGAATGACCTCACGCTTGCAAGCAGTTCGGCAGCGGTCATCACCAATCAACCGTCAACGTTTCAGATTGAACTTCCGGTCGAGCACAGAGGACTGTTGCGAATTCGAGTGCACGTCGCCGGTGAATCCGAGTGGGCCTCCGGAGCCGCTCAAACCAACGTCCGCCCCCGATAGTTGTCCACTCGAACGACTGCGACGAACGAAGGTGATTTACGTTACAGTGCGTAGCGGACGATTAGGCCCGCCGCGACGACGCTGACCATACTCATTAGCTTGATGAGAATGTTCAAACTCGGTCCACTGGTGTCCTTGAACGGATCCCCAACGGTGTCGCCGACCACGGATGCCTTATGTGGATCGCTTCCCTTGCCGCCGTGATTTCCGGCCTCGATGTACTTCTTGGCGTTGTCCCAGCTTCCCCCGCTGTTCGCCATGAAGATGGCGAGGCAGAAACCACTGGTCAGACAACCGGCGAGCAATCCGAGCACTCCGGCCACGTCCAGCAACAGCCCGACGGCGATCGGAAGCAATAAGCCGAGCAGGCTCGGCAATATCATCTCTCGCTGTGCGGCCTTCGTGCTGATGGCGATGGGCGTCTGATAGTCCGGTGCAACGCTACCGTCCAAGATACCGGGCTTGTCGGTGAACTGTTGCCGGACTTCCAGCATCATCTGCTGAGCCGCCCGCCCGACCGACTTCATGGTCATGGCGCAGAAGAGGAAGGTCGCCATCGCGCCTAGAAAAATACCCATCAGGACGCGTGGATTGATAATGTTTCCGTCGAAGAAATTCAGGAAGTCACGCAGTGTCGCGCTCGAAGTGGGAATGAGAGCGGTTGCGTTTCCTTCCAAGTAAACGCCGCTCGCCGCCCCGTCGGCCGGGGTTGCGTCGGTAGCGGTAACCAAGGAACCTGCGGACGCACCGCTCGCGATCGCTTCCCATTCTTCAGTCGGCTCGCTACCGGGCTCCGGCATGACCAGGAACGTCGAAATCTCCGAATCCGCTTTCTGCACAATCAACCGATCGGAAAGTTTGTAGAAGCCGTCTTCGCTCACGTTAGACGCAACGTCATTCCCCCAGCGATCCATCCCGTCACGCACGCTTTCAACCGATGCTGCGAACAAGGCGAGGGCTGTGAGAGCGGCGGAACCGATAGCAAAACCTTTCCCCGTCGCGGCGGTTGTGTTCCCGAGGCTGTCCAAGGCATCCGTGCGATCACGAACGAACGGATCGAGCCCCGACATTTCGGCATTGCCGCCGGCATTGTCGGCGATCGGTCCGTAAGCGTCGGTCGCCAGTGTGATCCCAAGTGTGCTGAGCATCCCGACCGCGGCGATGCCGACGCCATAGAGACCGAGTGGAAACGTTTGCTCGTCCCCAAAGTTAAACCCATTCGCGAAACCAAAGGAGGCAAACATCGAAAGGCAGATCACAACGACCGGCACCCAAGTGCTCATCATCCCGTCGGCGACACCACCAATGATGATGGTCGCCGGACCCGTTTCGGCTTGCTCTGCCAGCTTCTGCGTCGGCTTGTACTCATCACTGGTTGAGTACTCCGTCCACTTGCCAATGACCCAACCCGAAAGGAGCCCCACGATGATGCTGAGTGCGACGCCGGGGAGAAACCCAAACCAGACCGTTCCCAGTGCCTTTGGAACCAACAGCGTCGAAATCAGAAGCGATGCGATAATGATCAAGATGGTTGATCGGTTGATGCCGCGATCGAGCGCTCTTAAAAGCGACTTCTGCGAAACATCATCGTCCGTTTTGACTGCGTAGATGCCGACAATGGACAGCACGATCCCTGCGGCGGCGATCGCTAGCGGTAACATCATCGCTCGAAGTTGTGCCGATTCGACCGTCATATCCTCAGGCAAAACGGCGCTGCTGGAGAAAGCTGCGACCCCAAGTGCGGAAGCAGCCAAGATCGATCCGCAATAAGACTCGTAAAGATCGGCACCCATTCCGGCGACGTCACCCACGTTGTCGCCGACGTTGTCTGCGATGGTCGCCGGGTTGCGGGGCGAGTCTTCTTTCAGACTTTGTTCGACCTTACCCACCAGGTCCGCACCGACATCGGCGGCCTTGGTGAAGATTCCGCCTCCGACACGCGCGAACAGCGCCTGTGCGCTGGCTCCCATCCCGAAGGAAAGCATCGTCACCGACAACTGGGAGAGGCTGAACGTCGCGGATTCGCCTCCGATCAGCGGGACGAGCCAATACAGAACGGCGAACCAAAGGCAGATGTAAAGCAGCCCCATCCCAACGACAGTCAGCCCCATCACGGCTCCGCTGCGGAATGCCACCTGCAATCCTTCGTTGAGCGACCGCTCCGCCGCCGCCGCCGTGCGTCCACTTGCCTGGGTCGCTGTCTTCATTCCGAACCAACCACACAAGCCGCTGAACAGTCCTCCGGTCAGGAAAGCGACCGGTATAAATCCACTTTGAACTTGCAGCCCAAAGGCAAAGACCGCCAGAAGCACGGTGACCAACAGAAATACAATCGAGACGACTTTATTTTGCTGGTTGAGATAGGCGGCGGCTCCGTCACGGACGCTTTGCGCGATACTCCGCATCGACTCGTTGCCCTCATCGGCCGTCATCATCTCCGAGTAAAAACGGTGCGCCCAAACGAGCGCGACGACTGACGCGGCGACGGAAACGATCCAAATTGACGTAACGATCACGGTGCACTTCTCCGATGCATTGGCTGTCCGTTTCCCATAAAAACAATTTAATGTCGTTGATTACAGCGAGAGCGGGGCGGGCTCGTCAACCGGGTGTCAGAAAGATCATGCCAAGGCAAGATCATGCCAGCCACCGCGCTCGACCGTGCCCAAAGTCCAGTTCATCGGTCTGCCGAGCCCTGGTGCATGGCGACAAACCGAATCAACTAAACTGCACGCCCCGATCACCAAGCCTGCGATCCACCACTCATCAGGAGAAAAGAATCGTGCCGTTTCTGCTTCGCATTCTTTCGAGACAGAGTCTCCTGCTTCTACTGTTGCTCACCGCTGTCACGGCCGTCGTCCCAGTGAAGGCTGGTTTCGAAGTGACGGTTGCGGTTCCGCACATCGAAGGCAAAACCAAGATCAACGGCCGGATGTTCTTGATTCTGTCAAAAGACGACAAAGCCGAGCCGCGGTTTCAGATTGGCGATGGAGTCAACTCGCAGCAGATTTTCGGTGTCGACGTTCAGGACGCCGCCGCTGGCGAGCAGGTGACGTTTGATGCAAAGGTCTTCGGCTATCCGGTGACCAGTCTTTCAGAGGTTACCGATGGCACGTACTTCGCGCAGGTTTTCTTTCACGAGTACGAGGTGTTTCACCGCGGCGACGGGCATATCGTTCGGCTTCCGATGGATCGCGGAGAGGGCCAAAAGTGGAATCGTGCACCGGGTAATCGGTATTCGACGCCCGTGGAGATTCGCGTCGCCCAGACCGATGACAGTTCCGTCGAGCTGCAATTGACGAATGTGATTCCACCCATCGAACCGCCCGAAAACACCAAGTACGTCAAACACGTGCGAATGAGAAGCAAGCTGCTGAGCGACTTCTGGGGACGCGATATGTTTCTCGGTGCACACGTGCTGCTTCCGGAAGGATTCGATGAGCATCCCGAAGCTCGGTATCCGCTCGTTATCAATCACGGACACTTTCCGTATGACTTTGGAGGCTTTAGGCCGGAGCCACCCGACCCGGATCTTGAGCCCGACTTTAGCAAACGGTTCAACCTCAAGGGATACAACCGCATCGTTCAGCGTGAAGCCCATGACTTCTATAAGGCTTGGACGGGTGACGGTTTTCCACGTGTGCTGTTGATCGAAATTCAACACGCGAATCCATATTATGACGATTCGTATGCGGTGAACTCCGAAAACTTGGGTCCTTACGGCGACGCGATTACGTACGAGCTGATCCCATTTATCGAGAAGAAGTTTCGGGGAATTGGAACGGGCTGGTCACGCGCTCTCTACGGTGGATCGACCGGAGGATGGGAAGCACTCGCCGCACAGGTGATGTACCCGGACGAATACAACGGTTGCTACGCCGCTTGTCCGGACCCGATCGATTTTCGCGCTTACACGGTCGTCAATCTCTATGAAGACAAGAACGCCTATTATGTCGAAGGCGACTGGGGACGTATCCATCGGCCCGGCAAACGGAACTACCTCGGGCACGTCAGTGCGACACTTGAGGGCATGAATCACCTCGAGTTGGTGCTCGGTACCAAGAGCCGTAGCGGCCAACAGTGGGACATCTGGGAAGCCGTTTATTCACCCGTCGGCAAAGATGGCTATCCACAGCGGATCTGGAACAAGATGACCGGCGAGATCAATCCAGAAGTCGCGAAGCACTGGCGTGAGCACTATGACTTGTCACACATCATGCAAAGAGATTGGGAAACTTTAGGCCCGAAACTGCGACGCAAGATTCATATCTACTGCGGCGACATGGACAACTATTACCTCAACAATGCTGTCTATCTCACCGAGGATTTTCTCAAGCAAACGAATTCGCCAGCGTTCGAAGGCGTCGTCGATTATGGAGACCGAGCCGAGCATTGCTGGAATGGTGACCACGATCAACCGAATGCGATCTCGCGGTTGAGGTATCACCGAATGTTCATTCCGATGATTGAGAATCGAATTCTTGAATCGGCACCCGAAGGAAGTGATTTGACCAGTTGGCGATACTGAAGATCGTCTGAGGTTGTCGAATCAACTGGCCTGCCAGGTTGCTTTGTCGATTCACTACAATTGAGCTCTTGTGATCGAGAACGGTCCAAATCCCCCACCACGGAAGCTAGCATGTCAAATCTCAATGGATTTCGCCGCATTCGCCGAGGGTTTGAGGGAATTCAAACGAGGCGTTTGGGAATCCAGGAGCTTGAGTCCCGAAGGATGCTCGCGGGCGATCTTGATCTGGCCACCTCTTTCGTCCAAATGGACGTCAACACGGACGGAGCCATTTCGGCAATCGATGCGCTCAACATCATCAATGACTTAGAGGATCGCGGAGCAAGAGAAGTTGCGGGAGATCGGGATGCTTCACGCCGAGATGTCAATCGAGACGGTAGGCTCAGTCCCGTCGATGCACTCCGAGTCATCAATCATCTCGGGCGACAGGGTGGAGGTCGCATCTCGATGGAGAACTTGGTGGGAGACCGTGAGGGGATCATCGGCGACACGCAGCGTGAGAATCTTCGCAGCTTGTTCATGAACCTGAACGCGATCCGACTCGATTCGGATGTCACGGCCGAGCAGATCGTCAACTTTGTGCGTCGTATCGGCTCAACGTTGGAAGGTGCCACACTACCAAGTATCGGATCCATTGAATCCCTGCTCGATACCGTCCAGACGTCCGCCGATGATGGTGAGTTTTCTCCCGATGAACTCGATCAAATTGAATCGGACCTTCTGAATGTTTTTGAGAGCATGAGCGTCTCCGAAGAAAACGCACAACAGCTCATCGATGATTTCCGGGACATCATCGAAAGTGACGGGATCGAACAAGAGAATGTCGCCGCCATCATTAACGACCTGCAGGTCATTGTCGAAGAGTTTCAAGATCGCTTTTCAGACGTTGAGGATTCACGAAGAGAACACATACGCGGACTGGTGACCGGAATCATCGCCGTATTGGAAGACTCCGATCTTTCGGAGCAACAGATCGAAGAGTTCATCGGAAACGTGCGGCTAGCATTCGAAGATGCAACGCTTCCGGATCTTCGATTGGTGGTGAGGCTCTTTCGCGATACAAGAGCCGCGCTCCGCGATGGTGAAATCACGAACGGAGAATCTGCGGAGTTGACCTCTGGCCTGGATTCCGTTTTGGAAAGCGCGAACATTTCCAGCGAAGAACGTGGTGCTCTGCTGGAAGACGTCGAAGACATTATCGAAACCACCGAGCTCTCCGCGGACGAGCTTGAGCTAATTACTCGAGATGTCCTAGCGGTCGGCGCGAGACTGCTGCGAGATCGGTTTGGCCTTCAAGGGTTTCTCGATTTTTTGACGGCTTAGGAACGGCCAATCAATTACTGGCGCTGTGGACATCTTCTGACCGACGATCGGCGGCGAATCCGCCGATCGCCTGTCAGAACTGTCATCAGAGGGTATCGTCAACCGGTGGCTTACCGGCCTGTCGATTTAATAGGCCTTTGGGGGTTGGGGTTTACGTCGACGGCGCTAAGTTAGTGCCATTGAAGGAGACCGACGTGAGATATGCAGCACCCCCGCTTGATCGGCAGCAAGCAGTACTCTT
>JBCCOI010000092.1:0-16391 GCA_039025515.1 Planctomycetota bacterium | reverse complement strand
CACCACACCCGCCCGGAAAATCAAACTGATTGACGCCTTTCGCGTGATGCTCGAGCGTCTAAAGGACTCTACAAAGGACCCGGCGACACTTCGATGGATCGGCCAAACACTTGCATCCATGGGCGAGTCGGTGATGCAGGCCGTTCGCCCCCCGGCACAGGGTCAAGCGTCCGAGTTGCTGAAGCAATCCATCGCAGCGTTCGATGAAATCAATGATCCCGAGGATCTATCGACGCTCTACCTCAAGGGTCGCAGCCAACGCCTCGTTGGCGATTTCAAGGCGGCCATCGATACGTTTGAGCAGTTTCTAAACAAGAGCCCCAATACCGTTGATGCTCAAGTGGAAGCGGCGCAGTGCTATGAAGACTGGGCTTCGACCTTGAATCCTCGAACAGCATTCAAAGCGTATCGCGCGGCGATCGAAGGAAGTCGTAAAAACGAAAAGGGTAAGAACACCATCTGGGGTTGGGCGCAAATTAGCAAGGAAACGGTCAATCAAGTCAAAACCAATCCAAAGCTCGCCGAAAAGTTCTTCGAGTCACGCTATCACGTGGCACTTTGTCTGTACCTGATGGGCACAACCAACAAACGCGATAAGGAAATCAAGGAAGCCATCAAAGTGATTCGAAACGCGGCGACGCTGTTTCCAGACCTTGGAGGTGAAGAGCGAAAATCGCAGTTTGACACTCTCATGAAGCAGGCACAAAAGGCTGCGGGGGAAAAACCAGTTGGTCTCAAATAGCACCGCTTCCATCACCAACATGACGCGACCATCCACGAACTCAACAACATCGGCACAATGAAATCCAACTCAATACTACTGCTTTCAGGACGATGGACCGTCGCCGCCGCGCTCTGGATCATTTGCAACACTTCGTATGGGCAGCTCGATCGCGTCTATACCTATGATTCGACGACGGCATCTGCCGGGAAGATCGAAAACATCTCGAAGAACGGCGTGCAGCTAAAGGTTGGGTCCAACACGAAGAACTACGTCGAGAGCGAGATCCGTAAGATCACTTTCCAGGGAGATCCACGCGGATTGACGGTCGGCCGCGAGTTGGCGTTGGACGGCCAATACGAACAGGCGCTCGATGAACTGAAGGTACTTGACCTCGATAGCTTTAAGCGAAATGCGGCTCGAGCGGACGCGGAGTACTATCGACTTCTCGCGCGAGCCAAGCTGGCGCTAGCGGGAAGAGGTGATCGGAAAGCCACGATCGCCGAAGCCATTAACTTTGCAAAGAACAATCAGCAATCATTCCATTTCTACTCGGTGACCAGGCTTCTTGGTGACTTAAATTTGGCAAGCGGTCAATTCGATGAAGCGGTGAAGTTCTACGGTTTTCTCTCTCGTGCGCCATCGGCGGAGTCAAAGATCGAGTCGCGGTATTTGGTCGGCGTTGCCAGCTTGGAAAAGAAAGACATGGACGCCGCAAAGAAAGCATTCGGAGACGTCGCGTCCGTGGACGTGAGCTCGGACAATGCTTTGCGTCTAAAAACTCTCGCGAAGGCGGGGCAGGCCGTTGTGCTCGCCAACTCGGATCAAGGGGATGAGGCGATCAAAGTCGTTGATGGCTTGATCGCGGATCTTGATCCCAATGACATCGAGATGGCTGCGAGAATTTACAACGCTCAAGGTGCGAGCTACGAAGCCGTCAATGACATCGAAGGTGCGATCCTTTCCTACTTGCACACCCACCTGATGTTCTCCAGCCAAGCCGACGCGCATGCCCAGGCGTTACGGAGGCTCGTTCAGCTTTGGCCCAAAGTTGGTCGCGCCGAACGCGCAGCGGCAGCTAGACAGGAACTGAAGCGGCGATATCCGGGATTCGCGAATTGAGCCAGTTCCTGCAAGGTTTGGCGGCGATTGCATTGTCATTCGGACTCTCGCAATTGGTTTGCGCTCAAAACAACGCAATCCGGATCGGCGATGATCGCTTCGAACTCCAGCCGCCCACCCTGAGTGGGATCGAAAGCTCACAAGTCGAGCTCTCCGCGATTCGAACCGCAACTCGAGGACTCCCGATCAAGCAATTCACGCGAGACTCCGTGGTTGCGCCGGTGCGGATTCAATTGCGGTATTTGCGCGCTTCCGACGGCACAAAGATCGGTCACGACGTTCATGCCATGTTCGTCGTACACACGCAACTCGACGAGTTTTCGCCCGAGGACTTTGCAGACCGTCTTGCCGGAAAGCGAGATGAAGCTCAGCCGATCAATTCCAAGGACGTGTCCGCATCAATCCTCCAGTCGCTGGATCTTGAGGCGGATGAGGAAACGCGGTTTAAGTTGGTCGAGTTTGATCTTCTGGAGAAGATCAGGTTGTCCGGGTTGTTCGAGTTTCGAAATTCGAAAAGCGAGAGACAACGACAAATCAACTTCCATGTCATCGATGAACATGACAACCGATGGCGGTCGCTGATGGACGAAAACTTGAGCGGCAACTATCGCGGGTTAGCAGGTCATTTGACCGCGACCGAGTTGGCCGAGCTCGATGGCGTCGTATTGATCGAACTCCGATTGTTGATGCATGAGCCGCAAGACTGGTTCGCCGGATCAAACTTCCTACGCAGCAAGCTTCCGCTCGTGCTCCAAGAAACGGCAAGAGATATACGCCGCTCGCTGAAACGCTAACTTTTGCGATGTCTCTCTTCGTTTACCCGATGTTCGGGACGTTCTTTGTGTGCCGCGTTTCGCAACAGTGTTGGAGAATTGAACAGCCGGTTCGGGTTTTGGGCTGCGATTTGATTCAGTTTGCAACAGCGATCTATTTTTCAAAAGCGGTTGTTGCGTCGGTTCGCTTTTTTGAAGTTGCCGGATGTGCCCCTCGTCGATACCGTTAGTTGGTTCAGTCGCCTCCCTGAATCGAGTTCACAAACTAAATGCGTCGGCCATCTCGTTACAGCGGTCCCGCGTGAGATGTGCCGCAGATCTGCTGCCTTGAGGCTAATCATGCGACTCATATTTTTTAAGACTAAGTTCACCGTTGCGTTTAGCGGGCTGCTGTGTTTCTTAGTCGCCAATGATGTGTCGGCGAATTCTCCGGCGGCAGCGTCAGTGATCATGGGAAAGCAGCTTTTTGAGCAGACTTGGTCACAGCGCAGCCCGCGGCTTGGTAGCGATGGTTTGGGACCTTTGTTTAATGCGAAGTCCTGCGTCGCTTGCCATAACCAAGGCGGAACGGGCGGCGGTGGGGCCGCGGAGTTCAATGCAAAGACGATCGGAATCAGCAAGTTAAAGGTGGCCGGCGGCGCCGTCAGCGATGATCAACTCGCTTCCATCTTGAACGACTTCTATCCCGGCTTTCAACTTCCAGACGGGACGTTGGTTAACTGTGCATCAATGGCGCACCATGGCGGGACGCCGATCTACGAGTCGGCTCGCAAACGGTTGTTGGAGACCCTCCCGGCTGAGTTCTCTGATTCGGGAGGCCCAGTCAATGCGTCAGAAGTTCGGCGTGCTAATGCGCACCAGATTCAATACGCCGGAAAGCAAGGTCGCCTTTCGTACGTGATCAATGCGAGGCTTTTCCAACGAAACACAACGGCGCTGTTCGGCGCCGGTTTGATTGATCAGGTTCCCGACAAGTTGATCGTTCAACAAGCCAAGCTGCAAGAAAGGCACCCCGAGATCAGCGGTCGTCCGTCCACGTCCCGCAGCGGACGCATCGGCAAGTTCGGTTGGCGAGCCAATTTGCCATCGCTCCTTCACTTCACCGATCAAGCTTGCGCGAATGAAGTCGGTTTGGAGACCAAACGGCGTCAACAGCCAGCTGATCCGACGTCGCCTCGTTACCGAAACCCGTCCACCGACGTTTCTGATCATCAGGTTCGTGCGATTCGTGATTTTACAGCGGCGCTTCCTGCACCGATGCGGCGCTACCCAACGGATCGGCAAGCGCTGGCCAGTGTAAGGCGAGGAGAAAAGCTCTTCGAGTCCGTTGGTTGTGCCGTTTGCCACGTTCCAAACTTAGGTCCCGCAAAAGGCGCCTACACGGATCTGCTTCTGCATGAAATGGGCTATGAGTTGATGGATCTCAACCACGCCGAGCCGTACATAAGAAAATCTCTTGTCGAGACACGGTACGTTCCCGAGACCATTGAGGTCGTGACGGGGACCACAACGGGGACTCAGATGATGGGGGCGTATTATGGACAAGCAACCGTGATCTCATCCTCGGCAACCGGACCGACGGAGACAGCCTTCGTCCAACGCAATGCTTGGACCGATCGTGACGTTTCACGCGGTCCGGACTGGACATCAGCGATGCCAGGACGTCGAGACCGCTTCGGCTACAACTTCTTGGCGCCGGCGATGCCGAATGGGCAGGATGTTGTTCTCGCGCAAGACTCGGACCCATTCCTCGACATTGATCGAAGGACAACCAGAGAATCCTCGGTCAATGTCGGGCAAGCGGGACGAAACACGGGGACAATGTTGCGGATCACGGGCGATTTTGAGGTCGACCGAACGACGCGGATCAATCGAGTCACGCGACTTCGGCTAGTTTACGAGCCGACTCGGTTCAACGAAGAATGGCGAACACCGCCGCTTTGGGGCGTTGCTGATTCGGCACCGTACATGCACGACGGCCGCGCGGAGACGTTGCTGGAGGCCATCTCTATGCACGGCGGTGAGTCAGCAGGAACCCGAGACCGATTTTTGCGACTGTCAAAGCCCGACCGTGATTCGATCATCGATTTCCTCAACACGATGGTTGCTCCCTACAAGCAAGACATCGCCGCTGTGTCTGAATAATCCTCCATGATCACGCCCAGTTGCGAGGAGAGCGAAAGCGAAGTCGGTTGGCGTCATCGTCACCAATGAACGTTTCCGTTTTGGGATCGAGCGTCAGCTTTCGTCCCAGCATCCAAGAGAGTGCAGCGGCGTGACACGCGATATGTGACCGACGCATCACCGTCGGGTTACAAATGGTCTGCTTTCGTGACTTCACGCAATCAAAAAAGTTGCGCGCATGGGCGGAGACATCCAGGCCACGAACACGCTTGGTTTGCGCGATCTCGTTTGATAACGATTTGGAGGTGGCGACGATTTCACCCTCGTCGCCGGTTTCCACGGAGCCATCACTCCCTTTGAACCTAACCGGGCACGTTCCCAATCTTGTGATCCAGCGCGGCCCGCGATCTCCAAAGGGATCCTCCAAGAAATCGATCTCCAGTTGGACTCCATTTTTGTACTGGCAAATGATGTTGCGTTCCGTCGCTTCGTAGGTAATCGGCATCGTGTCGTCAGCGGCATTGGCCCATTGGCAGAGGTCCACCGTGTGCGCGCCCCAATCAAGAAGCCGTGCGCCGCTGTCAAAGTCATGAATTCCCCGCCAGCGGCCTTGGACATACCGTTCATTGTAGGGTCGCCACGGCGCGGGTCCGAGCCAAAGATTCCAGTCGCAAATTTCTTTCGGCGGCATGGGCTCGGCGGGCAACCAATCATTGTTCAGTGAAGGAATGTAGACGGTCGCATGCAAAGATTGCAGCTCACCGAGCTTTCCGGTTTGAGCGAGCTGCACGACACGTTGAAAATTTGGAACGCTTCGTCGTTGCGTTCCAGCCTGAAAGACCTTCCCTGTTTCCGCGAAGATGCGTGAAAGCTCTTGGCAATCTCCGATCGTAATGCCGCATGGTTTCTCGCTATAAACGTCTTTGCCTGCTTTCGCTGCGGCGATCGAAGCGGCGGCATGCCAGCGATCTCCGGTGGCGACGATGACCGCATCGATGTCGTCACGGGCGAGTAGCTCGCGGAAATCGATGTACAGCTTGCAGTCCTGGTTGCCGTAGTGCTGGTCGACGAGAGTTTTGCCTTTTTCTCGGCGAGACTTTTGGACGTCTGCGATTGCCACACACTGGACGTCAGGTAACTTCAGAATTGACTTGAGGTCATACGTGCATCGTGGGCCGATGCCGATCACTCCCAGCGTAATTTTCTCCGCCGGCGCGATTGCTCCTGCCGCTCCAAGCGACTTGGCGGAAACAATGATTGGCGCGGTGATGGTGGCTGTAGCGGTGAGCTTGGAGAATGTACGTCGCGAGACGCGATTCCGCGAAGGTTCGGTGCGTTGCTGATTTTTCTTCACGATCGAGTGCCTTAAGTTGGGGAATCGAAGGCAATGAGCAGTATCGAGCCGTCGATTGTAGCCCAAGTGGCGTCTATGGCTCGGCCGCTTCGTGCCGGTCGAAGACGACAAGGTTGGTGGCGAGTTGATCCACGATCTGCTCTTCCAGGGCGTCCGGTTCTCGCCGTTTCTTTCTGAGTTGGGCCAGATCGGTGCCACGTGGCAGCATGCCCAGGTGGCAGATCGGTTCGCCCGGACTCACCGCGGGTAGCGTCGTCATCCCGATCGTCAGCATTGATTTCGTCACCGTGTAGGGCTCCGGTAATAAGGACGACCGGACCATCCTCTTCAGCTCGCTGGACCTGAATTGGCAAATGCACCGGTGTGCCGCTACGACGTTCACCGACTTTGATCATCAAATCAGTCGTCGCGCCCCGACCAATGCTCTGTTTCTGCCACGTATCAATCGTTTGTCCAGGCACGCTTCGACCTTCTTGTCGTGCAGTGAAGCCTTTTTGTCTTGCAGTTGCTTCCGGATGACGAATGTCAACTATTGCGACTTTCGTCGTTTCGGCACGCCGCCCAAATAACTAGCCCCGGGATCGATCAGAAATCTTCGCCGGAAGGCCTCACGACCAAGAAGCATGCGAAAACCCATTTGATTGCGATCCGCCAAGGTCAGCTCAATCTCAAATCGTGTTCCTAGCAGTACGATTGGAGTCTTGATGACGGGGCGCAACTGTGTCTCGCCACTAGAACTACGAATCTCTCGTTGGTCGATCACTGGCGAAGAAGCCTCGACAACCCACTTTTCATTTCGTTGGATTGGATTGACTTTGAATCTGACCCACGGAGAGCTTTCATGCACGAAGAACTCGACGTCAAAAGCATGAAGCGAGGACGAGCGAGCACCGGTGTCGATTTTCGCTTTGACGAACTTGATTCCAAGATCGGGAAGGACCAGCCATTCGCGCCATCCGATCATCGGCAACTCGATACGTTTCTTGTGCTTTGATTTCTTTGGTGAGCTGCTCATCTCGTGAGTGTTGGCAATTTGAAGATTCGCGTCAACGTCTGCTACTCCGACAGTAGCAGATGAAGATGCAATTCGCCGTCTATGCGAACTCTGAATCCCACACGATGATCGGAAAACACATCAGGGATGTGCGTCGGCGGCCCGCGAAAGCAAACGAGTTTCTTCCTCGATCGATCTGGTCAGCTTGGGACGCGGGACACCCCGAGATGCGAACCATGGGAGATGTAGCCTTCGGAACACTTGAAGGCGAACGCTTAGCGTATCGTGGCCGACACGATCAACAGTTAGCGAGTCGGCACCATGGATGCCGCACAGTTGAAGGCGACGCTGAAAATTTTGCTCCACAGGCCGGATGCGGCGTTCCAATTGTGCACCCAGAATCTGATCGTCGGACGAAACCTGCTCCAGCAGCCTCGCGAAATCCTCCGCCGAGTAACGGACATTCTGGTCGAAGATAAAAACCAGATCACCGGACGAACGCTCCAGTCCGGTCTGGCCCGCAGCCTCAAATCCTCGTGGGCGCGGATGACGAATCAGCCGCACGTGGTCGCGAGTTCCTGACCACCGAGCAACGTGGAGGACCGTTTGATCTTGGCTGCCGTCATCAACAATCACCAAATCCCAATCTGAGACTCCGTGACGGGGGATATCTCGAATAAGCCCGTCAAGCTGAGCAACAATTTCCGCTTGGCAATTGCGGATCGGCGCGACGATCGAAACGGTTTGCGGCCGCATCACGTTTTCCAGTTTGCATCCGTGCGTTGTAACGTTACGCGAACCCGCGATCGCCTACGCCCTCTAGGATTATCGGGCCGACATCTGAATGAAGTGTGGATGAGTGTCGATCATTCCGCTTAATTCAATTCCACGTATAATTCGGGGCGTCTCCAATTGCAGTGTCAACTCTTGACGTCAGAGTCCAAATGAGCCAATTCACCAAGCAGATCGCGGATTTCGGGCGGGGCGTTGACGGACTTCTCCCGGCGATCGCACAAGATTCAAAAACAGGTCGCGTGCTGATGATGGCCTGGATGAACGAGGAGGCACTGGCGGAGACGGTTAGTACTGGTCGGGCGGTGTACTACAGCCGAAGCAGGAAGTCGCTGTGGAGAAAGGGTGAAACAAGTGGTCACCGACAGCGCGTCATCGAAATCCGAGTAGACTGCGATCAAGACACGATTCTGTTGGAAGTCGAGCAAATCGGAGCGGCCTGTCACGAAGGCTACGCTTCCTGCTTCTTTCGCACCGTCGACGGGAATGGGAATCTGAGCATTTCCGACGAACGCCTCGTCGATCCGAATGAAGTCTATGGAAAATCCTGAAATCAATTTTCGAAGTAACTCACCGCGTTCTCGAAGATCTTTAACCCATCACCGGCCAGTGGCTGTTCTTTTCGACGCGTCCAATACGGGTGCTGAGTGAAATCGATGTGTCTCTCAGGATGCGGCATCAATCCGAAGACCCGACCGCTTGCATCGCAGATACCGGCGACATTCGCATCGGCTCCGTTTGGATTGACTGGGAATGCAAGTTTTTCGTTCGAGATCGATCCTCCTTCTTCGCAATAACGAAGACAAAGACGCCCCGATTTACAGAGTGAATTGAGGACTTCTGCTGAACGAGCGACGAACTTTCCTTCCGCGTGTGCCATCGGCAAATACAGTTGCTTGACATCGCGAAGAAAAACACAGGGCGTTTCGTCGCTCTTCAGGTGCACCCAGCGATCTTCGAACCGACCATGGTCGTTCCAAGTCAGCGTTGCGGGTTCGGCCGATTGATCGTCGGAAACTCCAGACGTCAGTACACCGAGTCGCATCAGGACCTGCATTCCGTTGCAGATGCCTAGGACGAGACGGTCGTTGTCTCCATGAACGAAGGCTTCGATCCAGTCGCTCAAATGACGCTCCAGTCGCGTCGCCAAGATGCGGCCCGCCGCGATATCGTCGCCGTAACTGAACCCGCCAGGTACACAGAGGATCTGATAACGGTCGCGAAGCGCCGGGTTTTCAATCAAACGATTCACATGGACGCGTTCCGCAACCGCACCCGCCCTTTCGAATGCGTACGCGGTTTCCTCGTCGCAATTGGTGCCGGGTGCACGAAGGACAAGGACTCTGGGAGATGCCATGGATGTCGACTCAAAGGAAGGCACAATCGGTGAAGCCGAAGTCTATCGAATGCCTTTTCAACTAAACAAGGACCTTGACTTGCAGTCGATCGTGCGAGTCATCCCAGCCTAGGACGGTGCCACGAAAACGCTGGGCATTGTTGCCCGCCTGTTCGAATTCGTCCCCATAATCGTGAGGAATGTAAAGAGTCAGCGGCAGCGGCGGATCGACGTACCGAGCCCAAACGGCGTAACCATCCTCGTAGACGCCGGGATCCTCTGGCCCGCTGTACAGCAGTCGCCTTTCCACCATCGCTTCAAACTCGAACGTCAATCCGGATATCGCCTCCACCAAGACGTCGCGTTGTTCTTCATCACCGGTCGAACCCCAAAGATGAGTCGCCGCTTCCGCGAACGTGATTGCGGCCGGCGCCTGGCTCTGAGGCTCGATTGTGGATTGATCGAACTCTGACACTTCCGGTTGTTCGGTCGCCCGAGGACTGCTTCCCGGCACGATTCGAAAACCGATTGATCGATTCCAGTCTGGCCAACGCGGGATGTCGATGCGGAATTGAATCGACCATACCAAATCATTGTCGCGCAGGTCGATCGAATAAGGGGCATCCTCAGGAACTGGGAATTCCAATTCGATGGTTTGACGCTGTCCGGCCGGCAACTCCGTCGTCTCACGCAAGACACGTTCTTCTTCGAAAAATGTGTTGCGATGCGTCGTGCGATTGCTGCCGCTGCCACTGACACAGACTTCTGCTCCCTGGAGTTTGGCCGTGATCGCGTTGACTTTGACCACCCTTCGTGGCTCGAAAGTCAAATTTGCCTTCACCGATCCACCGGGTAGGACGTCAGCGGTTACCAACTCTGATTCCACGTTACCAAGCAGCCATCGAGGCAATAGGTACTTTCCACCCAAGAACAAGATGAGCGGGAGAGCGACAACGCCCACAACCATCCCAATGATTGGATTAACCAACAACGCGACGAAGATAAATAAGAAGGAGAACCCGACGATTCCGACAATGAAAAAGATGAAGACTTTCCCTAGAATCGACTTGGAGAACGGATGAATCGGAGTCGCGGCTTCCACAGGTCCGTCCGGTCGCACAAGAAACTCACGCGAGGCCTTGGGATCGAAAGCCCATGGAATCTTTGCCCTCGCATCGATGTAATGATCGACGTTCAAGTAGTTGCCGTGGTAGCTTGGTGGCCAAGCTGCCGTCGACAACTCGAACGGATAGGAGATGTTCTGTCCCGCCGTCCACTGTCCGCTGTACAGCACGACCGTTTCGGTGGTGTCGCGGGCGACGTTTCCGCGACCATGGGTTCTCCATCCCGACGTGACTTCCAATCCCTTGCATTGAACGTTCGCATCAACGTCGATTATGACTGTTCCTCGAATTTTTTCCTCTCCGGAGTAAATTCGCTCGGGGTCATCCAGTTCGATCTTCAAATCGCATTTTGCCATGGCTGTCCACGTGCTCTTGGACAAAGTCGTAAAGGTTTCGTTCCATCTCGCGGATATTCGTTCCGAACTGCCTCAGCAAACTCGCCGCGTCGCCGTCGGTCAATTGGGGAACCGGATCGGAATCCGATCTACGTGAAGCCACGATTCTACGATTTAACAGTTCTGCGAGGGATCGGGGGCAAAGCGAAAGGCCGATCTGGAGCGTTTCCAGTTCGTAGCCCCAACTGCGGAGAGAAAACCGTAAGTCTCGATGGGTCGCCAGCACGAGCGGTCTGCCGCTTTGAAGAACAGCCGCGCGCACACTTCTCGGAAGTCGCTGCGCCTCATCGATCAACAAGAGGCTGGCATCGGCTATCGCCGGACAGGGACCATCTTCGGGGAGATAGACGTAGAAAGTGTCATCAAGAGCTTCTGTCAAAGCGAGCAAATGAGTGGTCTTTCCTCGTCCGCATTCGCCAATCAACTGGAAAGCGACCTTTCGTCGATATCGCCCAGCGTTTCGGAGGAAACGGATAATGGGTCGAATATCAACGCATGCTAGCTTTGAACGTTCGTCGCGGCTGAGTTCGCCGAACGGGTTGCGAAAGAGGTTCGCGCCCGGCCATCGAACATTTGGCTCAAGAGGGTTATGACATTTCATCGCCATGATCCCGAGTGGTGATTCATCTTGAGCGAATTGAACGCCATGAGCTGGAGAGAAATTCGTACAAACGGGTTCGTGGCTCGTCGGCTCACGTGCGATTCAGTTTAAACAGATTCGATCCGTGCAAATCTTCACGTTTCGATTCCCAAGCGACAACCCAAACGGTTGACCCGACCCACTCTTTCTGTACTTTGAACTGGATGTTTGGACGAGTAAGAACCACTGTCGGAGCGCGCGACATGACACGATTCGTCATCACGTTGGTTTTGATCTCTTGTGCAGTTGCGGTTCGTGCCCAGCGCGTCGCTTACGAGCAAGAACCGATCGATTACCTCAACGCGGAAGTCGACGATCGAATCGCCAAGCTATCGCGAAAGGTTGAATCGGGCGATGTTACACTCAAGTATGACCCCGAGTTTGGATATCTGGAGTCAGTCTTGGAAGAACTGAACGTTCCTGCCAGCTCGCAGGCACTCGTCTTTTCAAAGACCAGCCTTCAACTCCATCGCATATCGCCGAGACGTCCAAGGGCACTCTATTACAACGACGATGTTTACGTCGGATTCTGTAAGGGCGGCGACGTTTTGGAGTTCGCGGCGACGGATGCGAAGCAGGGGGCGACGTTCTATACACTTTCGCAGGATCAGTCGAAGAAGCCTGTCTTTGTTCGCGATCGAGGCGGCTGCTTGAGTTGCCATTCATCGAGCCGAACGCAGGGTGTTCCCGGTTATCTGGTGAGAAGTGTTTTCGCAGATGCTGCGGGACGGCCGAAGCTGGGTAGCGGAACGTTTAACACCGACCACACCAGTGACTTTGAGAAACGCTGGGGCGGCTGGTACGTCACCGGAGATCACGGGTGGATGCGTCACATGGGCAATGCGATTTGCAAGGGTGACGAGCACACGTTTGATCGTGACCCAGGAGCCAACCAACTCGATCTCGATAGGTTTTTCCGTACGGACGCGTATCTGACACCCCATAGCGACATTGTCGCGTTGATGGTGCTTGAACATCAGGTTCAAATGCATAATGCCATTGCGGCGGCAAACTATGAGACGCGATTAGCGCTTCATCAGTCGTTTCAGATGAATGAACTGCTCGATCGTCCGGAGGGATTCGTCAGCGACAGTGCCACGCGACGGATTTCATCATCAGCGGATCGCGTGCTTCGCCACTTGCTGTTCTGTGATGAATTTGTGTTGACGGATCGGGTCTCCGGCTCGACGACGTTTCAAGAAGACTTTACCAAACGCGGCAAGCGAGACTCGCGAGGAAGGACGCTTCGGGAATTTGATTTGGAGCGACGTCTGTTCAAGTACCCCTGCAGCTACCTCATTCACTCAGAAGCATTCGCGAGTCTGCCCGATCAGGTACGCAAGCTGGTCTTGGCGCGGCTTGAAACAGTCTTGTTGAGCGATAAGCCGCCGAAATCATTTCAGCACCTGTCGAAGAACGATCGGAAAGCGATCTGGGAGATATTGAGAGAGACTCTGCCCGAATTTGCAAGCGAAGCCACCGTTTCCCAGTCGGGCTGAGTGTTCAGGTCTCATCGTCGTGGTGCTCATCGCGGGCCTGTTTCTTGCTTCGGCGTTTCGCAACGATTTCTTTGAGGCGGTCTTCTCGCTCACGAAGCTTCTTGACGCGGACTTCGTATTTCGCTTCACGTTTCTTCAGCGCCCGGTAACGCCGTTTTACTTTCGCGGCGGCCTCGCGGATTTTCTGTTTCTTCCGCTGCAGCTTTTGCCGTTCATCTTCCGTTAGGTTGGGATCACGAAGTTGCCGATCGACCTCACGTTCGGCATTCTCCGCTTCCAGCTCTTCGTCGGAAATGGACATCGTTTTTCGAAGCTCGCGGTCTTCACGGCGCTGCTTCTTCGACTGAAAGATGTACGGTGCGATAAAGATCCCGTTGGCAACGATCATCATCGTCCCGAACGTCATCATGCCCAGGAAGCATGCAATCGAAGCGTGCACGGCGAACGCGATTCCGATCACAAACGGTCGTGTCACGCGAGGCCAAACCAACGCACAGTAGAAAACCTCCCAAAAGAGTGTCACGTTCGAGAGGGCTGAGATCAGGGCCGGGAACCGTGAAAGCCAAGTCAGGTCGAGTGACTGGTATTCGAAGTTTGCGACCGCCAGCCAGACCGCTTCACCGTTCCACCAAGTCTCTCCACGGGCTTTTGCGAGACCACCAAACAAGTAGATGATGCAAAGGTGTAGCTGCAGTAGTCGCGTGCCCACATTCGCGGCGATGCTGGGCCGGTCCGAGGGGAGCAAGAACTGCATCCATCGCGACGATGAGTCGTCGACACGAAGACGGTCTCGAATGACCGCGTCGAGGGAGAATCTCGCGTTGCAAGGAGTGACTGCTAGATACATTGTCACGTAAGTGACGATCTGGTCGAGCCCGAAAAGCGTGCCGGTCAGGCGATGCAAAAACATCAGTTGCAAGAACAACGAAAGCGGGAGCGTGACCCTGGTGCAAAGGCCGACGCAAAAGCAGAGGGCCGCCACGATCGCCAAGCCCTGATGTGCATAAAGCAGCGACGGACTGTTGATGTTCCAAAGGTAGCTTCGCGCCCAATCGTTGATTCCGAACGCTCCGTCATGAAGCTCTCGGGCGAGGTCGTTGTTGATCCACGCGTTTTCGCCCAGAAAGGAGAGTAGATCGCTTGCTAGGACGATGTGGCAATAGAGCAGCATCGCACCCGTCAGTATTCGCAACACGCACAACGTGTGTGGCCGTTGTGGCGTGAACCAAAACCGATCCCAAAATCTTCCGAGCTTCGAAAGCGCGTCGAAAAATGAGGGGTCCTCGGCGTCTTCGGAGAAGTCGGCGTCGACAAGATGTGAGGGATCGCTTCGATTCGTCGTGCCGCTCATTGATCACCTTCACTTTCGGGTGATCGTGCTTCGCAATCCTCTTGATTGATCTTTTCATCGGACGCCGGAATGACCTCGGCATCGGAAGTGGGCGCCATCTCATCAGAGATCAGCGGCTGATCGACGAGAACTCGATAAAGTCGCGCGTCGTCCAATTCGATTGGTTCAACGACATAATCTTGCAGCGCCGGAATGCCATGTTCGATGCGCAAGATTGCGGCGGGTCGTCCATCGTGAACGTGACTCAGGTGGTCGACGATTGACTGCCGCACGTACTCGTATCTCCCGCGCTGTTGCCGCCAGATTAATGCGGCTTCGGGATCCGCTTCCACCAAATCGTTGGGTGGACCCGGCGGTGCGTAAACTTCATTAAGGAACTCCGCCAACATGAAATGACGGTGATACAGTAAGCGTGGCCATTGCCGGTCCAAGTCGGGATAGAGATCTTCCTGGAGGTTACCGTCTTCCAATTCGACTGCGGCTTGAAAGAGGTGACTTGGTCCCGGATCTGGCGCGAAGAACGCATAACCGCGGTCGAGGTAGAGGAACTGACCGTAGCCTCGGAACGGTCGAATGACTAAATCAACGACCGGTGATGGTTGACCAAAGCGTGTCGTCTGGAAAGCAAGTGGTGGAAGCAAGACCGCGAGGATGTGGTAGATCACAAATACGCTGATCGCCCATTTCACATATCTCGCCTTGTGCGAATTCAACACACTCTCCTGCTATCGCTACCTGACATCCGCGGATGCTGTAGCGGATTGTAGTCTGACAAGAAACAAAGAAAGCCGCCGAGCGGAAAAATCCACTCGACGGCTCTTCAATCATAGGATTGACGACACGTGCGGCTTCGCACGCGCGGCGTCATGAATCTACTTCTTCGCCACGTCTTGCGATTCGAAGTCGAAGGTCAACTCGTTCGTCGTGCCGGCTTGGACGTTGATCGTTCTCGAGCGGCTGACCAGCTGGCCATTCACTTCCGCTTTAACGACCACCGTGTACTCAGACCAAGACTCGCCTGCCTTGAGTTGCGTCGTGCGGAACGTACGCACCAGTCCGTTGCCCTTGGTCGGATTTCCGGCCAAGTTCACCGTCGCGTCCGCGGGCACGTGCAGCTTCACGACCGTGACGACCGGCTGCGCAACGCTTGCAACAGGACCTTCGGATGAAGCTTCCTCGTCGCCGACTTCTTGAGCCTCTTCATTAGCCGGCTCGGCGGGCGGCTCGAATACGATCCGCTCGTTGTCTCCGGGACGAAGCTTGACCTCGCGACTTTCCGTTTGCGTTTCGCCTTCATGGTCATAAGTGACTTTCACGACGTAGGTGTAAAGGTAGCCCTCTTTCAAACCTCGTGACATGAACTGACGGAGCACTCCGGTGCTGGTCGTCTCGTGGCCGTTCACCGTGACGTTTGCAACTTCGCTCGGAACGGCGACCGTCAAAACTGCTGCGTCATCGTCGACGACCGGGCGAGCCGCCTCGTAGACATCGTCTTCGGTCGATTCCGGCTTTGCAGATGCAGCTTTCGCGACATCAGCATACTTTTGATAGTCCGATTGAACTTTCGGCGACTCATAAGCAGCGAGTGAGCGACCGGCGGAGGAGGCACGCGAAGCTACGCTGAGCGGTTGAACCGTTCGGTAGCTGGTCAGCGGCACGGAGTGCCCGACGCGCGGGACCGTTCCGCCACTACTGCCACCCGTGCTGGCGGAGTAGCTTGCGTAGCGAACTTGACCGCCCGACGAGCCACCGGAAGATCCGCCGGAGCTGGCTGAGTATGAGGCGTAGCGAACGTAGCCGCCGGAGGAGCCTCCTGAAGATCCGCCGGACGAACCTCCACTGCTTCCGCCGGAACTCAGGCTCGCGCGCCGAGCATGGATCTTTGCAGCCAAACGTCGAAAGGGTCCAACACGACCGCCCGAGGATCCACCCGACGAGCCGCCACTGCTGGCATATCCACCGGACGAGCCATAACTGCCACCCGAGGATCCATACGCCGCCGTGTATCCACCGCTGCTACCGCCCGAACTGGCATAGCCACCGGAAGACCCGCCATACGATCCTCCGGCGCCGACTGGCTGAGAAAACCCAGCACCGGCTAGAAGGACCGCGGTACAGACCGAAAACCGAAAACGCGTCATTGTTGTAAATTCCCTCCGATCTCGT
>JBCCOI010000091.1:0-16474 GCA_039025515.1 Planctomycetota bacterium | reverse complement strand
TCGGCTTCTCAGTTCGTTGAAGAGTTGGGGCAGCATGTCCTGAGCGGCGGCCGCCAAGTTGATGCGATACGCGGAACCCGCAGTCACATAGGATCGCGTTGAAGTGTGCTGCTTCAAGCAATCATCGATCGAAGCCTCTTCGGCCAATATGTCTGACAACCCAGCACCGATCTCCACACCGAGATCGTGATGAAGGGCGGGATGACGAAGATCAAAGTCGACCAACACAACCTCGTAATTGGCTTCTGACAGGCCTCTCCATAGACTGTGCGAGAGTGTGCTTTTTCCTTCGCCTGGCATCGCACTACTCACCATGATGGTGTTGAAATCACAGAACTTTGCGCGATTGACCAGAATGGCAACGATGGAACTTACAGAGTTGCCGAACGCGCCTTCTTTAATCCGCTCATCCTGAAAGACTTGATGCAACTTGGTTTCGCGCGGGACGCTCCCAAGCACCGGAACGCTCATCTGACGAGTGATGGTTTTCGGATCGTTGACGAGCTTCTCTCGCAAATCCACTCCGACAAGCGCGAACAGGGGGAAACAAACGCCCGCCAAACCCGCGACCGCCGCGGTCAACATGGTTTTCTTTGTGTCTTGCTTGCCCAGCTTTGCCGGCTTGGCCAAAACTCTGACGCGCGACGTCCCTTTCAGCTCGATCTTCGTCCGTTCGATCTCACTCGAGAGTCTATTGAGAACATCCCCCAGAGACGCGATTTCTGCACGCATCATTTCAACATCAACAGACGATCTTCCGAGCTCCTTTGTTTCTTTTGCGAGTGCAGCCAAGTCGTCCTCAATGCGGATCACCTGCTGTTCCAGGATGCCATTGTTGATCTCTTGCTGAAACGCTTGATTCCGAAGGTCAACGATTTGCTCGTCAAGCTCATTGATCTTGACCGCAACTCGCCGAAGCTCGGAAGGAAGGTCAGCGTAGGTGTCCACTTTGTTGACGGCAAGTTTTTTTCGCTTTTCATCCTCTGCGATCTTTAGCGCTTCCGTGCCGCGTTTCTTGAGTTCGTGATTCAGCCTTTCCAAGCGGGTGCGTTTGTGTTCGAGCATTCCCTCGCCATAGCGAGTGCGATAGAGATCAATCTCGTCTCGAAGTCCTCGCGCTTCTACATAAAGCTGCTGATAGATCCGATCATTCGAAAGCACGGCGGTTTTCTCAATTTCCGTCAACTCCCATGCGAGAGCCTCGCCTGAATCGTTCAGCGAAGAACCTTGCCGCAACGAATTGAGAATCTCACTCCCGCTCGCCTCTTCAAGAACGGACGTCAGCTCCTGCAGGCCTCCGATTTCGGACGAACCTTCTGATAATGCGTCGTCCATCGCGTCCTGCAATTGATCCCGCACACCTTCCAGTTTTGCCAACTGGATTCTCAGTGCTTCTAGTTCGCCCTTTCCTCGGAGCCACTCGAACTTCACCGTTCCTAATTGAGACTGGATCTGGCCGTATCGCTGGATGGAAAGTTGCTGTGCAACGCTTAATGACTCCGAATCACTCGTCCCCAACGTATCGGCCAACTTTCGAATCTCGGCCCGTCGCTTCCTGACTTTGCTATCGGTATCCGCATAGACTTCTTCAAGGTTCGTGAGTCGGGTTTGGCGTTCTTTTTCCTCATCCAAAACCGCTTCGTTCATGTAAGCCTTCAAGATCGCCTCAACCACCGCAATCGAGGTCGCTGATTGTTCGGCAACGAACGTGATGGACATCACTTCGCCCCGTCCGGGAAACTCGATGTCCAATCCTTCTTTGATCCACTCAAGCGGATCTTGCTGCCCCTCGAGTTCCGCCAGCCCGCGAACTTTCTCGTCCGCCAACGCCTTGTTGAGGACGTAGGGCGTGCGGATCAACTGACGTTGCGTGTTCTTGTACAGGTCGAACGAGTTTCGTCCGCCACCGGACCGATCGGCGGTTTGAAAGGCTAAGGGCGCATCCACAGCGGCAACGCGAAGATACGCGACAGCACCGTTGGGAGGTTGCGAAGCAAGAAACACGGCGTAGCCAAGAATCGGACCGAGGCAAAACCCGAGCAGCACGGCGGCCGGCCAACGACGGCGCAGTGAATGCCACAGTCCACTTAGTTCAATCTTTGGATCATCCTCGCCCGTTGCAGGTTCAACCACGGACTCCGTACGAAATGCATCTTCGATGGTTGTCAGGTCACCGATGCTTTTTTCGACCGGTGTTTCGATCTGTTCCATAACGATTGCTGGTTAGATGGGGGGATTAAAACGAACGGCCGTTACGACGCCCCTGCTCAGACTCGACTTCAAAAAGTGAACTCGTATAGCGAAGCTGCAATGAAACCAAAGCGATCGCCAACAAGATCATTGTTAGGCCTGCGATCTGATGAACGGTCGCTTCCCAGGCTGGTGCGTATTGAACAGTGGCGGCAACCAATGCGATGCGGACAGAGTTGATCAAAATGGCGATCGGTATCGCGGTGAGTCCCAACAAGAGCTTTTCAATCAACGGACGGTTGACGAGTACGGCGACCGCAAAGATGACCGCCAAAAGTGATACCAGTATGCGGAGACCGGAGCATGCTTCCGCAACACCGATCTGTGACGTGGTGAGCTGGATCACCATTCCAGTTCGCTCCGCAGCAACACCAAACAACTGGAGCAAAAAAACGCTGATCGAAGTCGAGCAAGACTGCAATTGTTCCCGCAGCGGATCAATCAACAGACCGGGTAGCGGGATCATGAAGAAAAGCGATGTCGTAGCGGGCCACACCACCCTCACCATCGAAAGCCCGCCGGCGATCAGCACAAATCCCCACGCGGCAACGACGAACGCAAACACTTCCGCTGCGACGACTCTCGCAAAGGTGGCTCCAACAAGCAGAATCAATGCCGCGAGCAACGTGACAACGCCGATCGAAGTCTCCCATTTTGAATGCCGCTGCTCAAAGGCAGAGTGGAGTTCCTGCTTGCGGCACCAAACCAGCCAAGCTGCAAAAACCGGAACTACAAAGCCATGTGAGTAGTCCAGATTGTTGAGCCACGCGAGCGAGGCGCGAAAGAACGTGGGAACGAAAGCGAACAACCCCAAGGCAAGCGGTATTGAAAGAGGATGCAAACGCAACTTCCCACTTGCTTCCACGTGAAGCTGATCACGATCCGTCGTCGCAACTGAAGACATTGGTTCCTTGCAAGCTTGAGCGTCCCAAAGACATCTGACCGGCATACGCCGAGAACAAAATGCTGACAAAACTTGTCGTGGCACGTTCACACGCAACGTCGGTCGCCGCGAATGGTTGCAAGGGCGACAAAGAAGAAAACTCGCAATTCGATTAAAACAACACGATCACCGTTGGGATCAGTTGTTCGCGCGAATTCTATCCCTACTCGATTCGATCGATCGAGTAGACACTCGAAACTTGATTCCGTTAGTCCTCGATGGCGATAAGGTACTCTTGTCTACCAGAGGACTCGCTAACACCGGTGCGAATGTACAGACGGTTTCCGATTGCTACGGGCGTTGCAAAGATCGAGTTACCTGTTTGGATTTTTGCAATCGACTCGAATCTTGTCGGCGAGGCAACGAACAGGAAAACTTCTCCCCTCTCCGTCGCAACAACGATGTGACCATCTGCAAGCATGGGTGACGCACTGATGCCGCCGCCAAAGAGCCGTTGCTTCCACATCTCTTTGCCGTCACGCGTGCGCCAGCAATAAGCGACGCCACGATCTGCAACGCCGAAGACGTAGTTCTTGATAGCCAGCAACGATTGCTCGTAGCACTTGACGCGGTTGCTCCAGACCAGCTGCTCTCGGCCATCGGCGGTGACGCACCAAGTCCCCGACGCTGGAAAGCCGCCGCTCACCATCACATAGCGGTCATCCCAAGCCACCGTTCCACAGATAGCTGCCGTTGTTGTATCGACTTTCCAAATCCGTTTCCCGGTTTGCGGGTCAAAGCTCGCGAACTGATTCGCTCCACCGACCAACAACTGCCGCCGGCCGGCAGCTGTTGCGACAATCGGTGTCGTAAAGTTGAGATTGTTGGCGGGTCGATCAATCTTCCAAACTTGACGGCCTGTCGTCCGGTCCAAAGCATAAATGCCACTTTCATCACCATCGTATTCGGCGGCGATGATCACCAAGTCTTCTTCGATGATCGGACTGGAACCAAACCCAAATTTATACAGCGAGGGGTTGAAGCTGCAGACGCGAGTTTGCCACTGCTGGACGCCGTCGGGTGAAAGCGAAGTTAAGAAAATCGCTCCTTGCGTATAGAAACAGGCAAACACACTTTCGCCATCAAACGCCATCGAAGGTGACGCGTGTGAGTTGTTGGGGTGTATCTGTCGCGGCAGTCCATCGCGATGAATCACCCATTGATTCAGCTTCCGGCCGGTATCAAGCTCAAACTTCAAAACGGACTGCGTTCCCTGATCGACTTCAGCGGTCGTCAGGTAGATGCCGTACGGAGTCACGATCGGTGTTGAATGTCCCCGGCCGGGGATTTTGGTTTTCCAACGAATGCCCTCGCCCGTCTGCAGGTTCCAACGCCTCGGTAATTCCACATCTTCGGCCGAGTGTTGGTTTGCTTGGGGACCCCGCCACTGCGGCCAGAGGCTTGTGTCCGACGATGTCTCTTGACTCCACGCGTCACGCGTCAACGTCTCCACGACGGTACTTGCCGGGATCGCCATCAAGTAGATTACCGTCGCGATGCACCGCGGGGTCAAAACTGCTAGTCTGTGAGTCGTCACGTTCATTGTCCTTCGAAGGGTGGTCGGATCAGTCGCAATGCGAGTAGGAATCGTCGGTGTGGGTTTCATGGGCTGGATCCACTATTTGGCTTACCAGCGGAGTCGGCGTGCGGAGCTGGCCGCATTTTGCAGTCGAGACGGAGCGAAACGTCAAGGAGACTGGAGAGGCATTCAAGGAAATTTTGGACCTCCCGGTGAAGTCATCTCGATGGACGGTCTGACCGCCTATGAGTCGTTGGATGAGATGCTGCGTGCACCGGATTTGGACGTCATCGATATCTGTTTGCCACCGCATCTGCATGCCGAAGCCATTGAGAGAACGATCGCGGCTGGGAAGCGTGCCTTCTGCGAAAAGCCTCTGGCACTTGATACAAAAACGGCACGTCACCTGGCCGGCATCGGGAAACCGGGCGATGTGATGGTCGCTCATGTCCTTCCTTTCATGAATGGGTTCGATCTCCTAGCGGGTGCTGCTTCGGACAAACGTTTCGGAGCGCCAATCGCCGGGCGTTTCAAACGAACAATCTCGCCACCCGATTGGATTCCAGATTTTTACAACCCGGAAACCGTCGGCGGTCCGTTGATCGATCTTAACGTGCATGACGCGCACATGCTTCGCCTGATTTTTGGCATGCCGCAAGCCGTGACGAGCGAATGTCTGCGAAGAAACGGTACTGCCAAGTTTTACGAATCACTTTTTCACTTTTCTAATGAAGTCGCGGTCTCCATCGGTGGCGGCGTCATCGATTCACCCGCGAGAGGCTTCACACACGGTTTCGAGGTCACGTTTGAGCGTGCGACCGTGCAGTTTGAGTTTGCGGCGTATTCGGATGAAATCACGGCGACGATTCCATTAGTCATCCTTCACAAGGATGGAACGATCGAACGGCCTGCCGAATCCGTCTCAGACCCCATTGAGAGTTTCTTGGCCGAGATCGATGCCGCCGCGGCGAGCATTTCCGGCGGACTGATTGATCCACGACTTGACGTTCAAACCGCGGCGGACGCAATTGAAATCTGTCATTGGCAAGCCGCAACGCGTAGCGATTCACTCAACCGGGCTGGAGCAGTTTGATGAACGAAAATGAATCGAAGGCAACATCGCCTCCCCCGTTCGCACACCTTCACTGCCATAGTCATTACAGCCTGCTGGACGGTGCGAGCGACATCAAGCGTCTCGTCAACCGAGCCGTCGACCACGGGATGAACGCGCTCGCGCTGACCGATCACGGAAATCTCCACGGGGCCTTGGAGTTCTACCGAACGGCGAAAGGCGCGGGGATCAATCCGATCATCGGCTATGAAGCCTACATCGCGCCCGGCAGCCGATTCGACAAGGGAGGTGCGTCGCGAAGTAAAGAAGCGAGCTATCACTTGACGTTGCTTGCGCAGAACCGACAAGGGTTCAAAAACCTCATCAAACTCGCAAGTGCGGCTTCGCTGGAAGGCTTCTATTTCAAGCCACGGATTGATAAGGAAATCTTGGAAGCCCATCACGAGGGCATCATTTGCCTTTCAGGATGTGTGAGCAGCGAATTTAGTCGCGCCGTGATGAAACGAGGCGATGGCGACGAGCACATCAGTGAAGCAATCGACATCGCGGGCTGGTTTCACAAGTTGTTCGGCGATCGATACTTCGTCGAGGTCATGAATAACGGCCTGGACATTCAGCAACTTCAGCTTGAGGGAGCGGTCGACGTCGCCAACAGAATGGGAATACCCGTTGTTGCGACAAGCGATTGCCACTACGTGAATCAAGAGGATGCAGAAGCTCAAGACATCATGCTCTGCATCAATACCGGACGGTTTCGTACGGATACTTCGCGAATGAAGATGGAGAACGACCAGTTCTTCCTCCGAAGTCCCGAACAGATGTATGAAAACTTTCAGGGCATGGAAGATTTCTGCGCACGCAGTCAAGAAATCGCTGACTCTGTCGATATCGATTTGGAACTCGGGAAATACTACTTCCCGAAGTTTGAATGTCCTGAAAAAAAGAAACCGATCGACTACCTGCGCGAACTCTGCATCGAAGGGCTGCTGGAACGGTACGAAGGTGACTCCGAGAGGATTGTCGATGGAGAACTTTCCGATGAAGTCATGCAGCGTTTGAATCGCGAGCTCGGCGTCATCGAGAAGCTGAATTATCCCACGTACTTTCTGATCGTCTGGGACTTCGTGATTCACGCCCGGCGAAAAGGAATTTCGGCGACTGCCCGGGGAAGCGGTGTCGGCGCGATTGTTTGCTACGCGCTGTATCTGTCGCACGTCTGCCCGCTCCGCTACGACCTCCTGTTCGAACGTTTTCTTGACGAGAGTCGCACGGAACCTCCTGACATCGATATCGATTTCGAAAAGGAACGGCGCGGCGAAGTCATCGACTATGTCAAAGAACGTTACGGCAGCGAAAACGTTTGTCAGATCGGAACCTTCGGAACACTCGCGGCCCGTGCCGCGATCAAGGACGTGGGACGGGCGCTCGGCATCCCGCTGTCGCGCGTAAACCAGATCACCGAGATGATTCCCGATGAACTCAAAATCACAATCAAGAAATCCCTCGAAAAGAGCGAGGATCTGAAGCGGACTTTCGAGGGCGACCCTGAGGTTCGTGAACTTCTAAATCTGGCGATGAAAATCGAAGGTCTCGCACGCAATGTCGGTACGCACGCTGCCGCGGTCGTCATCGCTGACAAACCGTTATCCGAATACGTTCCCCTCACCCGCGTCCCGGGCAAGCAGGATGTGATCACGCAGTGGTCGATGAATGACGTCGAGGCGAGCGGCTTGCTCAAAATGGACTTTCTCGGACTGCGAAACCTGACGATGCTCAGCCGCAGTGTTCAGCTCATCAAGCAGACAACCGGCAAAGAGATCGATCCGCTAAAGTTCCCCTTAGACGACAAAGCTTCCTACGCGTTGCTGCAAAGGGGCGAGACGAAAGGAGTGTTCCAACTCGAGTCGGGCGGCATTCGTGATCTTCTCACGCGAATGAAACCCGACTGCTTTCACGACATCATCGCGACGGCGGCACTCTATCGCCCAGGACCGCTCGAAGGCGGCATGGTCGATGATTATGTCAATATCAAGCACGGCCGCCAGCAACCCGAGTACAAGCACCCGGTTCTGAAAGAGATTCTTGAAGAGACCAACAGTGTGATGGTCTATCAGGAACAGGTGATGCGGATTCTGAACCGTCTCGGCGGCGTACCCCTCGCCAAAGCATACACATGCATCAAAGCCATCAGCAAAAAGAAGGAAGCGCTGATTCAACAGAATCGTGAAGTCTTCCTAAAAGGTGCCGTTGAGAACGGGCTGGGGCAAAAAGATGCAGAGGAAATCTGGAACCTGATTGTCAAATTTGCTGGTTATGGGTTCAACAAATCACACAGTACCGCGTACGCGCTTGTCGCATTTCAAACAGCCTACCTCAAGGCGCACTACCCCGTCGAATTTATGGCTTCGCTGCTTGCAAGCGACATCGACGGCCGAAACTTCAAACGGAAAGACGCGCTCGTCGAACACATGGAAGACTGCGACCGGATGGGAATCGAGGTCGTGCCGCCATGCGTCAATCACTCCGAAGGGGACTTCAGCGTTGCAGAAGGACGCATTCACTTCGCACTCTCGGCCATCAAGTCTTGTGGCGGTTCGACGGCCGTCTCGATCGAAGCCGAACGCAAGAAGAACGGCCCGTTCAAGGATATCTTTAATTTTTGCGAGCGCGTCGATCCATCGGCCTGTAACAAGTCAGCCGTCGAAACGCTGATCAAAGCCGGAGCGATGGATTGCTTTGGTGCGAAGCGAAGCCAACTGGTCGCGGTGATCGAAAAGGCGATGCAGGCCGGAGCCGCCGTGCAAGCCGATAAACGCAGTGGCCAAGCCAGCTTGTTCGGTGACTTTGAAGAAGACTCGGCCGGTGATTCCGGTGCAGCGGTAAACCTTCCCGATATGGAAGAGTGGCCAGACCGCGAACGTTTGGGCTATGAGAAAGAGGTGCTCGGATACTACATCGATTCACACCCTTTGGCTGAATTCGAAAGTCGGCTCGCGACGTTCCGTACGCAAACCACGGCTGATCTGACAGACCTCGGCGACCGTGCGGAACTCGTTCTCGGCGGAATGATTAGCTCGATCAAGGTTGCTCACGTCAAAAACCCAAAACCGGGCCAACCCGGCAAGTACGCAAACTTCGACTTGGAAGACATGCAGGGTGGTATTCGCTGCATCATGTGGCCTCGTCAATTTGCCGAGCATGGCGAAAAGGTTCAGCCCGATGCGGTTGTTTTGGCACGAGGAAAGATCGATCGCCGTGGCGGTGGCGATGAAGCCAACATGATTATTGATGAGCTGATCCCGCTCGAAGAACTCGACAATCGCTACACGCACGGGATGCGAATTCGATTGGACGAATCACAACACGACGAACAGACGATTCTTCAGTTGCGCGAGATCCTGCGTGGCTACCCGGGCAACCAAGAATTGCTGTTTAGCTTGAAGCTCGATGAAGGCGAACTCGTTCATCTCCGTACCGATCGCTTTAAGGTCCAAGTGACACCGGAAATGCGAGCACGCATCGATGATCTGCTGGGCAGTGGCAACTACCGGCTGATGATGAGCAAGCCCAAGTAGCCGGGTTTGCGTTCCGTAGCCGGGTTCGCATTCTGTAGCCGGGTTCTGTGAACCCGGTTCTCTAGCTTTTCTGTAGCCGGGTTCTGTGAACCCGGTTGATTAACGGGCTCGGAGAGCCCGGCTACAGTATGACTTGCGGGCTCACAGAGCCCGTCTACAGTTTGACTTGCGGGCTCGAAGAGCCCGGCTACAGGAGATGTCCGTCTGCGAAGTTAGAGAGAGAGCCGGATCAAACTTCAGGTTCGTACGCGAGGTTCGGTGATAGCCATCGTTCCACTTCGGTGAGCGGTTTTCCTTTGCGTTCGGCGTAATTCTCGACCTGATCTTTCGTCACACGATCAACGGCAAAGTATCTCGCGTCGGGATGAGCGAAATACAGTCCACTGACCGACGCTCCCGGAGTCATGGCGTAGGAACTCGTTAGCTCGACACTCGTATTCGCTTCGGCATCCAAGAGATCAAACAGAGCTCGTTTCTCGGTATGATCCGGACACGCGGGGTATCCAGCTGCCGGGCGGATTCCACGGTAACGTTCTTTGATCAAATCTTCTTTGCTGAACGATTCTTCACTGCCGAAAGACCAATCCTGACGAGCTCGTTCATGAAGCAATTCTGCGAAAGCCTCCGCGCATCGATCGGCGACGGCTTGAACCATGATGGAGCTATAGTCATCTCCTGACGACTTCAAAGACTGAGCGAGTTGATCCGCGCCGATTCCGGCAGTCACAACGAATCCGCCCAGGTAGTCCTCACGTCCGCTTTCCACGGGCGCGACGTAATCGGCAAGGCTACGGAAGTCCTTCTGTCCCTTCCGCTCCCATTGCTGGCGAAGGAAATGAAAACGTGTCAATTCCGTCTGACGCGTCTCGTCCGTGTAGAGGATGACATCGTCGCCATCACTTGCAGCCGGCCAAAAACCGTAGGCCGCGGAAGCTTTGATGGTGCCTTCGGGACTGCAACAGGAACACTTGCTGACGATCTGATCGAGCAATTCATTTGCATCGTCGTAAACTTTTTTCGCTTCTTCACCCAACTTCGGATCATCAAAAATCTTGGGATACTTCCCGCGAAGTTCCCAAGTCATGAAGAACGGTGACCAGTCGATGTAGGGACGAATTTCACTAATCGGAAAGTCCTTAAGAACACGTGTGCCTGTGAAGGACGGGCGATCAATTCTTACGGACTCCCAGTCGGTCTGGAATCTCCTTTCATAGGCTTCGCTATAACTGACAAGCTTCTGATTTCGCCCTTTGTAGCTGGCGACCATTTTCCGATGCTGTTCTTCGTTCTTCTCGATGAACCCACTTCTCAGTTCTTCACTCAGCAAGCTCTCGACAACTCCGACACTACGGCTGGCGTCCAGGACGTGCACGACGGGCGATTCATAGACGGGTGCGATCTTGACCGCGGTATGCTTTGCGCTCGTCGTTGCGCCGCCAATTAAGAGCGGAATGCTCATCTTGCGTCGCTTCATTTCTCGAGCGACCGTGATCATCTCATCCAAACTTGGCGTGATCAGTCCCGAAAGACCGATCATGTCGACACCTCGCTTGACGGCTTCTTCCAAAATGGTCTCGGCGGACACCATGACGCCCAAGTCGATCACTTCAAAGTTGTTGCACTGCAAGACAACGCCGACAATGTTCTTTCCGATGTCGTGCACATCACCCTTGACGGTGGCAATTAGGAACTTGCCACGCGCCGAAGCGCCTTCAAGTCCCGCCTCGCGTTTTTCCTGTTCCATGAACGGCTCCAGGTACGCGACCGCCTTCTTCATCACTCGAGCGGACTTGACTACCTGCGGCAAGAACATTTTGCCTTCACCGAATAAGTCGCCGACAACTTGCATGCCGTCCATGAGCGGCCCCTCGATGACTTGCAAGCAGCGGTCGAATTGCTGGCGGGCCTCCTCCGCATCTTCCTCAATGAACTTGTCGATACCTTTGATCAAGGCATGTTTCATCCGGTCGGCAACCGGTGCTTCGCGCCAAGACAAGTCAGCAGTCGCCCGCTTTTTACCGGAGCCTTTTACCGTCTCGGCGAACTCCAGCATCCGATCCGTTGCATCGGAGCGACGATTGAGCAGGACATCTTCCACGTGCTCGAGTAGGTCTTTCGGGATCTCTTCGTAGACATCCAGCTGGCCGGCGTTGACGATACCCATGTCCAATCCGGCTTCGATCGCGTGGAAGAGAAACGCGCTGTGCATCGCCTCTCGTACTCGATCGTTCCCACGAAAGGAGAAACTGATGTTGCTGACGCCACCACTCGTCTTGGCACCGGGGCATTCCTTCTTGATTCGCCGGACGGCTTCGATGAAGTCGACCGCATAGTTGTCGTGCTCCTCGATTCCGGTTGCGACCGTCAGGATGTTGGGGTCAAAGATAATGTCCTCGGGCGGGAACTGAACTTCGCGGGTTAGTAAGTCGTAAGCTCGCTTGCAGATGCGCACCTTGTCGTCTTCGGTCGCCGCTTGGCCCTTTTCGTCGAATGCCATCACGACGGCCGCGGCACCGTATTGTCGCACCAGTCTTGCGCGATGCAGGAATGTCTCTTCACCGTCTTTCAACGAGATGGAATTGACAATCGCTTTCCCCTGCACGTTGCGTAGACCGGACTCGATGACCTCCCACTTGCTGCTGTCGATCATCACTGGAACCGATGCCGCAACGGAATCTCCCGAAATCAAGCGTAAGAACCGCTCCATTGCCTCGGAACCATCCAGTAAAGCGTCATCGAAATTGACGTCGATGATCGTCGCCCCGTTCTCAACCTGTTCACGAGCAATCTCGACCGCCTGCTCATACCCCCCTTCGCGAATCAACCGGGCGAACTTTCGGCTGCCCGTCACATTCGTTCGCTCTCCCACCATCGTGAACGGAACTTCGGGTCGCATCACCATCGGCAACTGACCTGAAAGTCGCGTGTACCGAGGTAAGGAAATTTCCTGCTTTGGCTTCAAACCGCGAACCCGCTCCGACATCGCCGCGATATGCTCCGGCGTCGTTCCGCAACAGCCTCCGAGAATGTTGATCCAGCCGTTGTCCGCGTATTCACCGACAATGTCGGCCATTTCTTTGGGGCCCAGATCAAACTGTCCCATCTCGTTGGGGAGCCCCGCATTGGGGTGACAGCTGATTGGTAAATGAGTCACCTTCGACAGTTCTTCGATGTGCGGACGCATCACGCGTGGTCCGAGTGCGCAATTCATCCCGACCGCGAGCATCGGGAAATGCTCCAGCGCGGTCATGAATGCTTCGATCGACTGTCCACTCACAAAAGTGCGTCCGCCGTCTCCAAACGTCCCGCTCACCATCACCGGGATACGGCGGCCACCGTCATTGAAGTAATCCTGGATCGCAAATAGACAGGACTTCAGGTTGAGCGTATCGATCGCTGTCTCTGGAAAGAGAATGTCGACGCCGGCCTCCGCAAGCGCATCGACCTGTGCACGATAACTTGCACGCAACGCGTCAAAAGTCGTCGGCCGAAATGCAGCGTCATCGACGTCGGTGCTGATCGCCAGCTGCATGGTCGTTGGCCCAATCGATCCGGCGACGAACCGCGGCCGGTCCGGCGTTCGCTCAGTCCATTCGTCCGCAGCTTTCCTCGCACAGGCTACGGACGCATGATTGATTTCGCTGACCAGCTCGGTCGGAAGATCAAATTCGACCATCCCAATGGGTGATGCGCCGAACGAATTGGTTTCGACGATATCGGCACCTGCCTCGAAATAGGCTCGGTGGATATCGGTGATGTCTTCCGGATGAGTCAGGCAAAGGATGTCCGAGAAATTTTTCAGGTCCTTGTGGTGATCCGCAAACCTCTCGCCCCGAACGCCCGCCTCATCCAACCCGAGCCGCTGAATCATCGTCCCCATCGCACCGTCAAGCATCAAAATCCGCTCGCGGACTAAGTCAGACAGGAGATCTGCGGTCGGATTCGGCTGAAGCATTGGTAAGCAACTTATCAAAAGGAGGAAACCACCCACTTATTGTGGTATGCGGATCGGAAACCACAAGACGAACCGTCGGTATTCAGCCTTGCCTTCGCTGTGCTAATTCCGCTATTCCGCAAAAGCTTGACGTTGGATACAGGCAAACACCGGTGAATTCCACTTGATGCAACCGGTGCCCCCCCGAATTGAGGCTCCATGGACGGAGTGATGCAACAACAACGAGACACGACCGGTGAATCCGTTCCGACGCTCTTTCGGCTGCCGGATTGCAGCCCTCAGCCGGAAGCGTCGGAATTTTCCGATCAAACACAAATCTCCAGCACGGCCTCAAACCAGCCACAGGATCGCGACGTAGATCTTAAGCGTGAAGGCAGCCGATCCATCGCACCGATAATCAACTCGACTTCGGAATCAGATCAGTCTGCGACGCTGGACACTTTTCCTCACCCGAAGGTTCTCACCGATCAACCGACTCGAGATGCCAGGACTCGCAACGACGAAGTTTCAGAGTCTCTCGACGCATCAGCACCTACGTCGTTTTTGCACGAACCGCACCTCGGTCCACCCGCCAATCATGTCCGGCGACCGCCGGACAATCAGGGAAGCGTTCGACCACAGGGGCCGGCCCCGCATGTTCCCCAAGCCGCCCAGCCCGCAACTTCGACGGCGTGGGGATCGACAAAGCATGTCGTAGTGAATGACGCCGAATCCTCAGTGAAGGGCCGAGTTCGCACCGCGGCCTATCACGACGAGGGAGCACCCGCCTGGTCAGAATCCGCGACCGCCAAATGGTTGACCCGAACGACGATGGGCGTAGGCATGATCGCGCTCATCGCACTGGGCTATTTCTATGGACGCGGAACCTTCAGCCAAGGTGACTCTACCGATTCGGATCAGGTCGCTTTCGGTGAGATGGATTCGGAGCAAATGGCCTACGAACAGATCGTGATGGAATTGGCTGTTCAAGAAGAACATGTTGAACAGCCCGTTGCCGATTCGGAAGCAGGTAACGGTTCGAGTCCTCATCCTGAGACCTCGGTCGCGCTCCGTTCCAATGATGAAATCCTTGCCGACATCGGCAGCCTACCCGACGATACTGGTAGGGCCTTGAGTGTCGTTGCCGAAGAATCCTCGGACAACTCGACCAACGCGTCGCTTGGGACTCCCACAACCGCGACGTCGGATCTTCCAACTTACAGTCCAGCGATCCCTGAGTTTCCCGACCTTGGCGAAGACATCCCCGATTCGCCGAGCGGATTGATTGAAGGAACTTCCGCCGGACCGCGTAACCCGGGTCCACTCGACGACGTGCCACTGGGGGCCAGTCCGCTTGATTCAACCGTCGCCTATCGCGCCGAACAGTTGAGCCAAGTTGATGAGTTGAATCTGACCAATCCTGGACTCAAGAACGAAACGCCTAACGAACCCCTGGCGGACTTACCGGCCGGAATGGCGGACCGTCTGAAGCTGGAGGACGGTCTTCGATATACCAACACGCCTTACCCAATCGGCAACTTCTTGGAAATCCTTGAAGCTTGGGAAGCTGCCGCGCGGTACTGAACTTTGCCCGTACGTAGAAACCCATCTACCTCAGATAAAATCATGAGTCGTCCACAGTCTTTCATCGGTGCCTACGCGCGCAATCGCCGGGCGACCAATCAGTCAACGCCGTCCAGCGAAGCACAACCGCAGAATGCTGTGGAAGCTATGCCTGAGACGGAATTGAGTCCAACGGCAAACCCACCGGCCCAGGCTCCGCCACAAGTTTCGGGCGTTGATGATTGGATTCACTCGGTTGTCGTCGCGGGAGTCGTCCCCGAGGGGAATTTTTGGCGAATCGATTCACCGTCGGCCAACGAAATGCCTGAACTCGAAATGCCGGAACTCGAGTTGCCCGCATCCCCAGCGGATTCCGCGGGTGCCTCAACTGTTGAAGCGCCGGATGATCTTGGGGATCAAATGTCAGTCGATCAGGTCGACGCAGACTCTCCGACAGCACCGATCACTGAACTGCCGACACCAACCGCGAATGGTTTCGAGCCGCTGAGCGAAAAACTTGCACTGGAAGCCTTCGGGGATCAGGGCGCTCCGCCCGCAACCGAAGAACTCCCTTCCTCAAACGGTCCGGCTGTACAAACGCAGGATTCGATGAGTGCGACGATTTCCGCCAGGCTGGAAAGGCTGACCCGCAAAGTAAGCGAAGCCGTTCAGCCAGAACTTCAATGGCGTGGTGCCGACTGGGAAGTCGACGCTTTCGAAATCCCACGTAGCGTCGCGGAGCTGTTCTTCGATGAGCAACTGTTCCGATCCATCGCGGAGCAGATGGAGAAGTCCGTGCGAACGGGCTTGGAAAGCGTGCTGGTTACCAGCGTGCAGAAAGGTGAAGGCAGATCAACGGTAGCCATCGGAATGGCAATTGCTGCGGCGGCAACGGGTCTCAATGTTGCAATTGTCGATACAAGCATCCCGAAACCATCACTAATCGATCAGTTCGCCCTGGACGTCTCGCAGGGATGGCCTGACGCGTTACGGACGGGGAAACGTTTAGAAACCGTCAGCGTTGTTTCACTCGAGGATGGCGTTACTCTGGTCCCGTTTGACGAGGAAAACGTCGGCTCGTTGACCGCGTTAGACTTGGATCAACTGCTCGACGCAATCAACAACGCATTCGATCTCGTTCTGTTTGACACGCCGACGATCGATTCATGGATCACGCACAAGATTGCGTCGGCAACCGACTCAAGCCTACTCGTTCGCGACATGCGTCGAACATCGGCATCCGAGGTCGAACTTGCCGCCGATCGACTCCGCCGTATGGGCGTCCGCGGTGTCGGCGTCATCGAGAATTTCTGCGGCAAATAATTCTGTCCGTGCTTCGTCAACGCCAAGCTTTAGGATTGAGCCGAATGGCGATAGCTGCGGTTGTTCCCCAAAAAAAAACCGGGACGATCGCGCATCGGCTCAGACAGCACGGACCCTCAATTCAAGGGTTGACGATGCACTGGGAGGAAGCTGATAAAATTGGCAGTCTGAGTTGTCTTCACCGACAGATTGGAGAGCCGACGATTGATTTTGCATGTCGATATGGACGCGTTCTACGCGGCGATCGAGCAGCGTGATCATCCTGAACTTCGCGGCAAGCCGGTGGTCGTCGGAG
>JBCCOI010000090.1:0-16597 GCA_039025515.1 Planctomycetota bacterium | reverse complement strand
CTTGTATCGCCTGGTTGTTCCCGAGTCGTTTTGAAGGTTTCGGGCTACCGATCGTCGAATCCCTCGCTGCCCGCACTCCCGTGATTGGAACGCCCACGGGTGCAGGAACTCAATTTCTAACAGGTCCCGGTTCGGAACTGGTCCCCATTGATGATGTTGTCGGTATGTCAGACGCGATGCTTCGTTTTGCAAAGATGAGCGAATGTGACTGGAGAACGCAATCCGAAGCCGCCTGGTTGAAAACACGTGGATGGGATTGGCGTGCTGCAACAGCAGAACTCGAATCCGTTCTTCGTGAAACACTCAATGGAAAGATCGCAAACCCATCCAGTCGGCTCGCAGTCGCTTCGGAGGTCTGATGATTCTTGCAAAGCCATCTGATGAGCAATTGAGCGTGAAACGGGCAAACACGGTCTCTCCGGTGATCAGTGTTGTCATCGTGAACTATCGCACGCCAACGCTTACCAAAGAAGCGATACGTTCGATTGAACGAGCACGCAAACATATCCCGCTGAACTGCGTTGTCGTAGATAACTCGAGCGGTGATGGTTCTGTGGAAGCGATCAAGCTTGAAGTTGAGAAGAACGATTGGGATTGGTGCACGATCATTGCGTCCAAAAACAACGCGGGATTTTCGGCGGGGAACAACATCGGTATCCGCTCATGCGACAGCGATTATGTTCTCCTGCTCAATAGCGATGCGCAGGTTCGGGAGCATGCAATCGAGATCCTGTATCAAGAATTACAGCACCATCCGAACGTGGCGATTGTGAGTCCGCGGCTTGAGTGGCCCGACGCGTCAACGCAGATAAGCTGCTTCCGTTTCTTTCGCCCCATCTGCGAGTTGACTCGTGCGGCGTCATTCGGTTGGTTGACGCGGCAACTTCCAGATTCGGAAGTCGCCATCTCCACCGAGCGAATACATTCACCTCAAGGGGAACGCTTCGAATGGACGAGTTTCGCGTGCGTCTTGATACGACGAAGCGCTTACGAATTGATCGGCGGCATGGATGAAGCGTACTTCATGTACTACGACGACGTTGATTTCTGCAAGGAAGCGAGTAAACGCAATCTCGAACTGCGACACGTCCCCGCTGCTCGTGTCGTCCACCTCAGGGGAGGAACTTCGCCAGTCAAGCGGTTGCAGAGTGAGCGAAAACGCAGGCCCGGATACTTCTACGAGTCTCGATCTCGATACTACGCCAAACACTTCGGGTTGATTGGGCTGCTCAAAGCGAATCTCTATTGGATGTCGGGATTCATGATTGGCAGGTTTAAGTCAATCGTGACGAGGCGACCGCCATCGCACTGCTCATTCGAATGGATAGACATTTGGAAGGGCTTTGGCAAAAACGCGGGAGTAACGAAGTTATGATCGTACGCCCTGACTTTCTGGTGATTGGTGCCATGAAATCAATGACGAGTTCATTGCATGACCAACTGTCCCTTTCTCCAGAACTGAATCTTTCGACTCTGAAGGAGCCTTGTTTCTTCAGCGATGACGAGAACTTTACCCGCGGAACTGAATGGTATGCGTCGTGTTGGAAGAACCCGCATGGGGAGGCGTTTCTTGGTGAGTCATCGACGCATTATTCCAAGTTACCCACCTATCCGGACACTGTGTCGCGAATGTACGAGTTTTGTCCGGATGTGAAGCTGATCTACGTGATCCGAAACCCGATCGATCGCCTTGTTTCTCAGTACATCCACGAGTGGACCGTTGGCCGCATCAGTGTGCCAATCGACATTGCAATTCATCGATACCCGATGCTTGTTGATTACAGCCGATACGCCTTTCAATTGCGTCCCTACTTCGAGTTCTTCGAACCACGAAAGATGCTCGTCGTTTCGTTTGAATCGCTCAAATGTAATCCCTCCGCTTCACTGTTCGAGATTTCAAACCACCTAGGGTTGCGGGAGAGCATCGAATGGGATCATTCGGTGACGCCGTCGAATGTTAGTTCCCGCCGGATGAAGACCAGCCGAATGCGTGACGCGGTTGTGCATGCACCCGGAATCGACTGGATGCGGAAGAAGATTGTTCCACAGTCTGTGAGGAATCGGATCAAGGACCTTTGGAGGATGAAGGATCGCCCGGAACTCTCAAGTCGATCGATAAAACATCTCCGCAGCATCTTTGACGAGGATCTTATAGAACTCTCCGGCCAGCTCGAAGCAACGGCAGGTAAAAGTGTCGATGCGCAATCTGACGGTCGCAATCCTCGTCGGCATTCGAGTCCAGTCGCGTCAAAGACTGAGGGAGTTGTTTGAAATGGAACACTTCTTTTTGGTTGGTTCGGTGCGATCTGGCACAACGATGCTTCGCTTGATGCTGGATCAACATCCGAAACTTGGTTGTTTCGGCGAGTTCGAGTATGTCGTCGATATGCTCACCGATCCCGGTTCGCCTCCTTCAGGGATTGAATTTGCAAGCTGGTTGAGCAAAGAGCGGCGGTTCGTGTCGATGGGACTAAAGGCTAACGCGTCTGCAGATTATGCGTCGATCGCGACCGGGTTGCTGACGCAGCTTGAAATGGCTAGCGACAAGAATCTCTCGGCATCCGGGATGAGCGTCCACCGTCATTTCGAGAGGCTTCCCTTCCTTTGGCCAAACGCGAAATTCGTTTATCTGATTCGCGATGGACGGGATGTCTCGAATTCTTGCCGTCGAATGGGCTGGGCCGGGCATCTCTATCAGGCGGCAGACTACTGGGAAAACGCGGAACGAAGCTGGGAACGGCTCCAAGAGCACGTTTGTCCGGTGCAATGTTACGAAATACGCAACGAGTCCCTCGTACGTCATCCGGTCGAGTCACTGACAAAGCTGTGTGACTTTCTTGGAGTGGAATACGACGGATCAATGCTGCGTTACCACGAAAACTCCGCCTACGGTCGCCCCGACCCGTCGAAGGTCGCACAGTGGCGTCACTCCATGACGCCCGGTGAGCTTTCCATTTTGGAAGCGCGAATTGGTGAGCGACTAAGGCGACGAGGATACGCAGAGAGCGGCGTCCCACCGGTCAGACTCAGTTTTTGGAGGCGACTTCGCTACTCGCTCATCAACCGAATTGGAAAACACCAGTTCCGAATCAAACGTTTTGGCTTCTGGACTTGGTTCGTCGAGTTGGGATCGAGAAAACTTCGAATTCATCGGCTCGAGCAATCGGCAAGCCGTCGGATTCGAAGCATCGCGTTGTCACACCTGAAGTAGGAGTATCTGGGTGAAGATCGGAATTCTGATGACGGAGTTTCCAAACCAAACCTCCGTTGCGATGTGGCGGGTCGCGGTCGCGATGAGAGAGTTGGGCGAGACCGTTCAGCTGCTTTCCACCCGCCGAAGTGGTGAGGGTGATCGGTTCCGACAAACCTTCGGGGACGAACTTGCCTCGGTTCATCACGCGTGGCCTCCTCGACTGCTTTGCACGTTTCGTGAGTTCACGAGACGGCCGAAGGCGTTGTTTCGGTCCCTCGTTTACATCGGAAAGCTGCAACACGAATCCAAACTCGGTCGATGGAAACTACTCGCGCTCGTGGCGAGTGGTGCATCGCTTGCGTCCTACTGCCGCCGCAAGAGACTCGACCACGTCCTCGTCCATTCCATGGCGAACGCCGCCCATCTGATTTCGTTCGCCAGGCTCTTCCATGGAAGTCCTTTTAGTTTACGTCTGGGTGGAGACCTCGAAGTCTATGGCGGCGATCATCGTGTCAAAGTCGAAGCAGCGTCCCTCGTCATTGCAGCTGCAGACAACAATCGCAAGCAAGTCATCGAAGAACTGGGTATCAGCCCGAACCGAGTGATTCAATCATCGCTCGGAGTGGATTGTGAGAGATTCCATCCAGCTTTACCAATTCGCAGTATCGTCAATTCGAAAAGAGCGATTCGGCTCATAACGGTTGCAAGACTGAATCGAAACAAGGGACATCTCGATGCGATCACGGCCGTCGATCGGCTGATCAGAAATGGAGTAGCGGTGACGTATCGAATCGTCGGCGACGGTCCCTTTCGTGCGGAACTTGAAGAGCGAGTGTCGAAGCTTGGGCTTAAAGCGAGTGTCTTCTTCGCGGGTCCGGCAAATGAAGCCTCCGTCATTCGTGATCTCAGATCTTCCGATGTTTTTGTGTTACCCAGTATAGGGAAAGGCGAGGCAACACCCGTCGCACTGCTCGAGGCTATGGCGTGCGGACTGCCGGCGATTGCGACGCGTATCGGCGGGATCCCCAGAATGCTTGATCATGGGATAAATGGATTTCTCATCGATCAACGGAGTCCGGATTCAATCGTCGACTGTGTTCAGGCCCTTTTGGATGAGGGAAACATGTATCGAAGCCTCTCTGAGGCAGCTCGTCGGACCGCTGAGAAACACGATTGTCGGTTGGTTGCTCGGAACTTGCTCGACGCCATTCAGTCCACCATCAGCGAACCGCAGTCATGATTCGTTTGATCGAAACAAAGCCGGCCGAGGGCGTGGTCATCATTGGCCGCAACGAAGGCGAAAGGCTGCAACGCTGCTTCGATTCGGTGGTTTCCGAAGTCCCAGTTTCGCGCGTGATCTACGTCGATTCCGGTTCGACGGATGGCAGCGTTTCGAAAGCGCGGGAGATGGGTATCGAAGTGGTAAACCTAGACACGGCCGTTCCATTCACTGCCGCTCGCGCTCGCAATGCAGGCTACGAACAACTTCGTAAACAGTTCAGCTCGCTTAAATACGTGCAGTTCTTGGATGGAGACTGTGAGTTGCGTCCGGAATGGATACAGAGTGCAAAGACATTTATGGAAGAGAATGAACATTGCGCTGTTGTTTGCGGACGCAGAAGAGAACGTCATCCCCATCGATCCGTTTACAACCTGTTGATCGACTTGGAGTGGGATACTCCGATCGGCCAAACTCGCTCGTGCGGCGGAGACGCGTTCTTTCGCTGCGAGGTCTTTGAGCAAGTGGGCGGATACTGCGAGCAGATGATCGCCGGAGAAGAGCCGGAACTTTGCGTTCGATTGCGTGATCGTGGTTGGACGGTCTTTCGGCTGGACCAAGAGATGACGCTTCATGATGCCGACCTGCAGTCGTTCGGTCAGTGGTGGAAGCGATGCAAACGCTACGGGCATGCTGCTTTCGAAGGTTGTGCACGCCACGGAAATCGGGCGGAACGGTTCATGCTACGAGAGTGCCTCGGGATTTTTACTTGGGGCTGGCTTGTGTGGCTGGCAGCAAGTCTGGCCACGCTTTTGCTGTGGCCGTGGGGATTGGCTGCATGGCTATTTCTTCCAGTTCAGGTCGGTAGGTTGACACACCAATTCCGGAATTCCGGCCAGAGTCTTCGGTTGTCATTTTGCCGGGCTTGCCTGCTGGTGATCTGTAAACCTGCAGAGTTTATCGGTGGGATGAGGTTTCTAACGGGCCACGTGTTTGCACGCCCCAGCCGCGTGATGGAATACAAATCCGAATCGGTTTCACTTGAGGATGGTGAGGAGAAGCCACTTTCAATTGCGTACGTTGTCCCTTCCTATCCAGAATTGAGTGAGACGTTTGTTTGGCGAGAAGTCGCTGCTATGACGCAGGCGGGTCACAAAGTGTTGATCGTCGCGCTTCGTGAAGCGAAAACTGTCGCGCAAGACGTTCGCAAGCCCGATGTGGTGATTTATCGGCGATGGCCAACCGCGATCCGTTCGATCGCCCGTACGCTTTGCACTCGGCCGCGACTTGCAACAAAGGCAATCTCATCAGCCCTATTCGACGCGGTATTTCCAGGAGAGAAGACATCGTTTTCTGCGAGAGCGAAGTGTCTGGTGCAAGCGTTTGCCGGGATCTCGATTGCTCGGAAGTTATCAAGCGCGCGATGCTCGGTCATTCACGCACAATTTGCGCACGCATCGGCTAGCGTCGCGATGTATGCGTCGATCGCGACCGGTATTCCTTGGACGATGACTGGTCACGCAAACGATCTTTTTGAGCGCCGGCAGCTCTTGCGGCGAAAGCTCTCGCGTTCAAACGGCGTTGCCTGCATCAGCGACTGGCACGCGAGCCTCTACAGGAGGATCTCTTTGACCGTTTCAAAGAAGCTGGCAACCGTTCGATGCGGAGTTGATGTTCCGAGATCCTCGGGCCGGAACCTTCTCACGGATGGCAAATCTCCATTCAGAGTCATTTCGGTGGGACGTCTGGTTGAGAAGAAAGGTTTTGACCAGCTTCTCCGTGCGTACAGCGAACTGCGCGACCAGGTAAGTGTCCCTACGAGTCTTTCCGTCATTGGCGATGGCCCCGAATTTCATCGTTTGACGTTGCTTGCACGGTCGCTCGGCGTTCAAGAACACGTGCATTTCTTCGGGGCGTGCGAGCACCGCAACGTTCGGATGGAGATTTCAAAGGCGCAGTGCTTCGTGCTCGCGTGCCGCGAGGATTCCGCTGGTGATCGCGATGGAATCCCCATCGTTCTGATGGAAGCAATGGCTTGCGGAGTGCCGGCTGTCTCCGGCTGTATCGATGCAATTCATGAGCTGATCGAACACGAAAAGACGGGTCTGCTCGTCGATGCAACCGCGACCTCGTCACTCGCGAAGACCATTCAGAGCGTCGTCGAAAACCCTTCACATGCACGTGAGATGGGTGCTCGGGGTCGAGAGCGGATCATCTCGGAATTCTCAACAGTCGAAAACAGCAAGCGTCTTGAAGACCTTTTTCGTTCCGCATGTATGGGATAAAGGATTGAGTACTCGATACTGTTTAATCGTGCCCTGTCGAGACGAAGAGTTATACGCCGAGCGGACTCTGGATTCTCTCGTCCGACAGACGTTTCGTCCATCGCTGGTGGTGGTTGTTGATGATGGATCAACGGATTCGACACCGAAAATCCTGAAACGCTATTCATCGAAACATCCGTGGATAAAGGTTTTAACCCGAACCGATCGTGGATCACGTAAGGTAGGGCCTGGCGTGATCGATGCTTTCTACGAGGGATATCAGACGATCGACTCTGGTGATTTCACCTACGTTTGCAAACTCGACTTCGATCTCGACCTTCCGCCCCGCTATTTCGAGATTCTCATTCATCGGATGGACACGAATCCGCGGATAGGAACCTGCAGCGGCAAGCCCTATTTTCCCGGTCCAACGAATGCAACGAAGACATTTGCGGGTGAGCTGATTTCGGAGGGGTGCGGCGATGAGATGTCCGTTGGAATGGCAAAGCTGTATCGCACGGAATGCTTCGAGGAAATCGGTGGTTTCGTTCGCGAAGTGATGTGGGACGGAATCGACTGTCACCAATGCCGCATGAAAGGCTGGATCGCGGAATCCTACGATGACGAAATGTTGAGGTTCATCCACCTGCGGCCGATGGGGAGTAGCCATCGTGGGATATTGACCGGCCGATTGCGGCACGGTTTTGGGCAGTACTACATGGGAACTGGGCTGGCTTACATGCTCGCGAGTTCGATCTTTCGAATGTCCCATAGGCCCCGGGTGATCGGCGGAGCCGCGATGGCTTGTGGCTACTTGTCCAGCATGGCAAGACGTAGACCTCGATACGTAGACACCGAGTTCCGTCGTTTCCTTCGGAAGTTCCAATGGCGATGTCTGCTGCACGGCAAACAGACGGCAACTGCGGCATTGAACCAACAGATGAAGAGCACCTGGCTTCAACGGAGTTCGAAACAACTCAGAATCGACAGTCAGGGGCAAGTCTGATGTCAATGCGAGTCCTACTTCTTGCGGAAGCTTGCAATCCGGAACAAGTGAGTGTTCCATTGGTCGGCTATTCCCATTGCATGGCGATCCGTCGTCAACAAGGCGTTGAAGCAAAACTGGTCACACAGATTCGAAATCGTGATGCGTTAACTCGAGCGGGTCTGAAGGAAGATCAGGATTTTGTTTGCATTGACACTGAGCGAATTGCAGCTCCGGCGCATCGACTCGCGACGCGGCTGCGCGGCGGGAGTGGAAAAGGATGGACGACGGTGATGGCAATTCGCTCGATGACCTATCCCTTCTTCGAGCGACAGGTTTGGAAGCAGTTTAAAGCCTCATTTCAATCAGGCCGATACGACGCCGTCCATCGCGTTACTCCGCTCTCTCCCACGACACCCAGCATTCTCGCCAAACGGCTATCGCGGCTCAAGATTCCCCTCATCATCGGGCCACTCAACGGTGGTGTTCCATGGCCCAAGCAGTTCGACGCGATTCGACGACAAGAAAAGGAATGGCTCTCCTACGTTCGAAGTGCCTACCGCTTGCTACCTGGGTACAACAGCACGCGCAACCACGCGTCGGCCATTCTTGTGGGATCGCGAGACACGATGCATCAGATCCCTGAACGTTATCGTCACAAGTGCATTTATCTTCCGGAGAACGGAATTGATCCGAATCGATTCACAGCGCGGCGAGAACGGGAGGCAAACGGACCGTTGCGGTTGATTTTTGTTGGGCGGCTGGTTCCCTACAAAGGTGCTGACATGCTGATTCAAGCGGCTGCTGACATCCTCAGGTCCGACGCAGCGCGACTGGAGGTGATCGGTGATGGACCCGAACGGTCCAATCTTCAGGTGCTGGCAAAGCGTCTTGGAGTCACTGATCAAGTTACATTTCGAGGGAATATCGAACATGCCGACGTCCAGCATCGGATGGCAGACTCGGATCTCTTAGTGTTTCCCAGCATTCGCGAGTTTGGAGGCGCTGTGGCTCTCGAAGCGATGGCGGTCGGCCTTGTGCCGATGGTCGTTTCCTATGGAGGGCTCGCGGAGTTGGTTACCGATGAGACGGGCTTTCGCATTCCCATAGGCAGACGCGATGAGATCGTACGTAACCTTCGTCACATGCTCGTTCAACTCGTGGCCGATCCTTCACCGATCGAAGCCAGATCGCGAATCGTTCGAGCGATGGTCGATCGATCTTTCACGTGGGACGCAAAGGCGAAGCAGGTGATGGAAGTCTACCGGCGGGTATGCAGCATGAACTCAAATTCCGCGGACACTTGCTCTCAACAGATATCCGAAGAGCATCCACGTCAGCTTTTGGCTCGGTAGAACAGATCATGGAAGAGCATACTCGCGCGTCCGCAATTCAATGCGATCGCTTCCGGATCATCGCATCAAACTTGATGCTGGGAATCCTTTCTCTCAGCCCGTTTGCGAATGCATGCTCGGCGACCTTTCGATTCGTCCCTTCCGGTGGAACTCTGGCAACATGGGACCAGGAAAGTGCTGTAATCCAAAACGGGCTTGTGATCTCTCTACTGTTCGAAGCCGAGGGTCGACCAAGTGCATTGAAACGTCCGCACTGGAGTACGGGAAAACTGCAAGTTCATGTCAATGGCGTTGACTTTTCTGGATCAGTTCGTCCTGTGCATTGCCGTTTGGATGACCGCATGCCGGAGAAAACACGGTGGATCTTGGATTGGTACATTCCTTTACCACAACGCATTGTGCGCGGTCAGGAAGTTGTCATTTCTTGGAATCAACCGCTCGCCGAAGATGCGGTGGGAAACAGGACGGAATCGACGGGGAACCATGAAATATTGAATCGCTCCATCGTCAATCGCTTTGGACGTTACACGTTTGATCCCCCAAGACCGGGTCGGCTAATGGCTTGGCAAAACATAAGGCGCGGAGAGATCGTCACAATTCTCGATGCGGATCTACCGAACGACGAAGACACATCGTCTGAGGGCTCCGAAAACTCGCGTCAATATTCCCGATGGGATTCGGTTGTGGGGTTGGATGCAGAGGCGTTTGATCCAATTTCGAACAATCGCGAAGTTCCTCCGCACTGGCGTGGCCCCCGTTCAAATGTCGCAATTGCGGGCCACGGCGTTTTTCAAGGGGGCGGTGGACGAAGTAGCAACGAGGGGGTCTTTTCCATTCCGCTCGATGGAATTCGATTTGATCGCGGTCTTACCGCGATGTGGGTCGTGCGACAGGTCGCAGGTGGCTTTCGGCCATTGAATGCCGTCACCTTCGTGGATCACGCCGGACGGTCGAAGACCCTGCATCCGGCGTACGCCGCAGATGGTGTTTACGCCGATGGATCTGTCGCGTTGATTACTTTGATTGACGACGGCAATGACAAATTTCACTGGCGACTCAACGGGCATCCGCTGACTCGCGAACAAACGAAATCGTTGAGACAAATTCAATCGATCTCCTTGCTGGCCAAGCATAACGGGCGTGACGCGACGTCCGATGCGCTAGGTTGTTTTGGCTTATGGAAAACTGCGCTATCAGCGGATGAAGTCTCGCGAGCTGAAGCATGGGCGTTGAACAGGTTTTCGCTCAGAACTTACCGTTCCATTTATGTCTCCAATCAAGGCAATGATGCCAATGATGGACTTTCGGCAGCCGCTCCCAAGAAAACGTTGTCAGCTGCCGTCGCGCTTATTCCTCGATTAAGGAAGGATTCCAGTTCACCAGTTTCGGCATGCGTTGACCTGCGACTCGCCCGTGGAAGCGTTTTCGACGGCACACTCTATTTACCGAGTGGAAGCAAGTTTGCTGCTGGGGGCGTCGACTGGCATTCGCCGATCCATGTTTCCGCTTATGGGCAAGGCCCACGTCCGATCCTGAGAAGCATCGTTCAAAAAGGACAATCGCAGTTCGTCGTCGTTTCCGCGCTTGATATTTCTGATCGGCAGCGGATACCTCCTCACGTTCCTGGGCATTCAGTAAACCACTTTGGCGGAGTGCATGCGAGAGACAACCGAGGAATAGTCCTCGGCGACCGCTTGGCCCGCATTGCGATCGTTGACTGCGACATTCGTCATCACAGTGAAGGAGTCGTTCTCGATGGACGTTCCAATTCGGACGCCAGCGAAATTCTGTTTTCTCGGAACCGCATTCATGGCACATCGAAATACCGAGGAATTCGCGGCTTGACCAATCGATCGTCGGGAATCTTCATTCGGTTCGAGCGGCTTCGGTGTGTGCTGAGCGAAAACATCTGGGACATGAATGGTCACATCGATCCGCAGAGGTATCCAAGTCTCAGCGAGAGTCCGGCAACAATTTTCAGTCACCACCAGTATCTTTCATCGGCACGTGAAGCTTGCCGAGTCGATTCGATCGGCGAGTACTTTTGTTCGTCCAGCAACAACGCGACCATGATGCGATCGGCGGGAGGTCGTGTGTGGATGAACGCCTACGTTGACAACACGATCGACGGCTACTGTGGCGATGGTGAACCTGGGCAGATCGACTACGGCGCACCGGCATCCGTTTGGCGCAACATTCATTGGGGCGGCCAACGACCCAACCATTCGATTCGCAATGGCCCGGGTGCGCTGACGGCGATCAATCAGGGTTTCCATTTGAAGATTGGTAGCGATCACCGAATGAGCGAATGCATCTTCGACAAGTCTGACTCGGCGGAATCCGTTGCTGCAAAGTCTCTCTACTTGGTCGACGAGTACTCGAAGGACGGGTACGCACGGGTAACCATTGATCGAAGCCTCATTTTCCGGTCACCGCGCACTGGTTTTGTCGTTTATGCACACCCGCGCGCTCGATCAGACGCCCTGATGCTTAAACGCTCAGTGATCACGAGCAAGAACGACCACCTTCCGCTTCGTGAATCGGATCTGGGGCTGCTTTCGGTTGAAGGACTTCTATTGAATTCTCGTCATCGCGGTCGTTTTCAACACCACCCGGGAATTCAATTTGCCAACTCGATCCAGATTCTAGAACGAAGAACTCCGGCATTGTTCGAGGATCGAATGACCAATCGAACGGGGAGCACGGACCAGGACTTTCGCGATCGGGTGAGTCGCCTGGCATTCCAGAACAACGACAGTCCGATCGGTCTCTTGGAGTGGGCTCGCCAGGGATACCAGCTACGGGCTAACTAGGCAGAGGTTTTCTGTTTCGCCTTCATCTAGCCATCGCGTCAAAAATGCTCTGCGACTTTTTCTTCGGTCGGCCGATGGATGATCCCATGCTCCGTGACGATTGCGGAGATGAGCTCGGCGGGCGTGACATCAAATGCCGGATTCAACACTCCAGCAGCGTCAGGCACAACCTTAATGCCGTGTGGGTTCGAAACTTCCTCCCGCGCACGTTCTTCAATGGGGATTTCGTCTCCGGAAAGCAGCTTGACGTCGAAGGTATTCGTCGGTGCCGCCACATAAAAAGGAATGCGATGGTGTTTAGCCAGTACCGCCAAGCTATACGTTCCAATCTTGTTAGCCACGTCACCGCGACGTGTGATTCGATCCGCCCCGACAATGACGGCATCAATCATCCCGCGTCTCATAAACGAACCCGCCATCGAATCGGTGATGACGGAAACGTCAATTCCGGCCTGTGAGAGTTCCCAGGCCGTTAAGCGACCGCCTTGAAGCAGTGGACGTGTTTCGTCGGCGTAGATCCGTGGCGCGGACCCGTTTTCATGCAGATGGTAGACGGGCGCCAGTGCCGTTCCCCACGTGGATGTTGCTAACCCGCCCGCATTGCAATGAGTCAGGACCGTCTTCACATTCTTAAGCAGTTCGGCACCATGCCTGCCGATCGCCCGGCACATCAGTCGGTCTTCTTCGTGAATCGCGACGGCCTCCTGTAGGAGAGCATTCTCAAGATCGGCCCCGGCCAAAGCATCGAGGCAGGCTTTCATCCGGTCGAGTGCCCAAAACAGATTAACTGCCGTCGGGCGACTCGTCGCGAGATAGTCAATCGCATGCTCATAGTCTTCACGACGGGCAGCACCGCCGTCAGGAGCTCGCGCGAGACAAACACCGTACGCCGCCGCGATGCCGATCGCGGGTGCCCCACGAACGACCAATCGTCGAATGGCGTCATGAGTCTCTTCGATCGTGGAACAAACGAATTCCGTTAGCTTGCCCGGAAGCTTTGTCTGATCAATCAGAATGAGCTGTTGATTTTGAAACCTGAGAGTTTCGGGAGCCTTCGACATCGGGATCAAATTCTCGAAATCAGACTAAGAACTCTGCCGCACACGTGCTGCAGACATGGGGTTCACGCCGCAGGGGGTAGGTTAGACAATACTCGTTGGTGAGAACACACGTTAACCATTCATTGACCGGAATCGTGCTGACATGAATTTCTGGATCGGATTGCCGATCGAAGTCCGTTTGGCTCTGATAGCCGTGGTCGGCCTTATTCTTGGAGCGATTGCGAACCACGCGATTTATCGCTTTGCGTTTTTTCCGCGTCAGATAGGTCCGTGGGGAAAACCGCATAACGACGCGTCGCCCGCGACCTGGGCTGATCGAATTCCGGTGATCGGCTGGTGGCGACTACGGCGTGATTCGGAAGTTCACGGACAACATTTTTGGTTCCGTCCGCTGCTAATCGAACTGGCAATGGCAATCGGTTTACCAGTACTTTATTGGGCCGAAACTCAGACCGGACTCTTCGTTCCTCCCGTGGCAGGAGTTACCGCGCCTTGGCTGAACACGGTCTTCATGAGCCACCTCATTCTTGTCGCGTTGATGGTTCCCGCGACGTTCATAGATTTCGATGAGCAGACGATTCCGGATGCGATTACCATTCCGGGAACGTTGATCGCGTTGTTGATCGCAAGCCTGACGATGAATGTTTTCGTTCCGGTCACGGACGTGAAGGGAGTCGTCAGGCCAGTCGCGTTTCATCTGCCAGAAGCGTTGTTGGCGAAGTGGAACGGGCCACTCGGTCTGAGAACGGGTTTGCTACTCTGGACGGGCTGGTGTTTCGCGCTTCTCAACTTCCGAATCATCACGCGAAGAGGACTTGCGAAAGCAGTCGAGTACTTCTTCGCGACGATTTTTCGTGACCCAACCTGGAAGATCGTCGCGATCATGTGGTTGGCCGGATTCTTTGCCGTTAACGGAGTCTTTTCGGTAGGCGGATCTCATTGGATCGGACTCCTGACCGCGTTGGTAGGGCTGGGCGTTGGCGGAGGCGTCGTCTGGACGATTCGTATCGTGGGTTCGGTTGCGATGCGACGGGAAGCACTCGGTTTTGGCGATGTGACCCTGATGGCGATGATCGGAGCGTTCGTCGGCTGGCAAGGAGCGGTGATGTCATTTTTCCTCGCTCCGATCGCCGCCATCGCGATTGTCATAGTCTACTGCATCATCACGCGAAACGCCGAGATCCCCTTCGGGCCGTATTTATGTGCGGGCACCCTTCTGACGCTTTTCAGCTGGCAAAGACTGGTAAATGGTTGGTTCCTCAACAATTTGGCCATCCTGGGACCGTTCATGCTTTGGTTGTTTCTGGCACTTGCGGGTATCATGGGTGTGATGTTGTTCTTCTGGCGGCTTGCGAAAGAGGCTTACCTTCATGAATAAACTGCTTGAGCGTCTGAGCTTCAGATGTCTGGCTGCGAACGTATTGGGCGTGCCGTTGCTGTGCATGGTTGGGTGTGATGTTTCCGTCACGGTCAACGAAACGAACGGCGTCAACACCGCTGATAGCATTGCTTTGGAAAGTGATGACGATCCGGCATCGCCAGTGACAGTTGACGACATAGACGCACAACCCGAAACAGAGGGTCAGGGTAAAGCTTCACAAGACGAAGCCGACGACGAAAACAAGAAACGAAGAGAAAGCGAAATGCCAGAAGGTACGGATCAAGCCAACCAGACCGACGAGCAGTGGACGGACGAGCAGTCGACTGACAAACAGACGACCGATAAACAGTCGGTTGAAAAGGTCAAGAAGTACAATCCGCTGACCGCCGACGAAGCCTGGGTGATCCTGGACAAGGGGACGGAAGCTCCCGGCAACGGTGGCTACACGTTGAAGAAGGATCCCGGAACTTACATCTGCCGGCTTTGTAATGCACGGCTTTATCGAAGCGAAGACAAGTTCGAGAGTCACTGCGGTTGGCCGAGCTTCGACGATGAGATCGACGGTGCCGTCAAACGGCAGGTCGACGCTGACGGTCGTCGTGTCGAGATCGTCTGTGCGAATTGCGGCGGTCACCTCGGACATGTATTCGAAGGGGAGCGTTTTACCGAGAAGAACACGCGACATTGCGTCAATTCGATTTCGATGCGGTTTATTCCCAAAGGCGAACCGATTCCGGCCAAGCTCGTCAAGGAATAACGGCCGCCCATCAATCTGACCGCGCCCGATCACGGCCGGAAATGTGACTAATCAAAGGCCCATCAATCACTGGCGTGTTCTTGAGAGCCGCCCATCGGCCCCCTCCGATGGAAACGTGTCGAAATCGATCGGACGGAGCCGATCGGGGACAGTAAAAATCGATTGGACGGAGCCGATCGGAGGCAATCATCATGCGACCGAATAATCGAAGCCTCCTTCGCTGGATCGCCAGCCGGAGCGAAGCTTTGATGTTTTCTCTTGCATTCGTCTATTTGATTTGTGCTTCTATCTTGGTCGTCGTTCTGGTCGACCTCCCTGGTCTTCGTGAACGTGCGAAAGAGATCTTGACTGACCAAGCAGCGGAGGAAGCCGCTGCGGACTTGGTGTTGAACCAAGTTGTCAATTCGTGCCTGATTCTGATGGGAGTCATCTGGTGCATCGTGACCGCAGAAGCGGTTTGGCACTGGAGCACGAGATCTTGGGAGAAGGCGATGCGGAAGCACCATCTGCAGGGTTTGCTCTTCTGCATTTGCCCCGCATTGCGAATGTGCGCCCGCAGCCCAGAAATGAATGGTCGGATTTGGCTGCCCGGTCTCGGATGGCGTCAAGGCGGACGTCGACTTCAGCGGCAGCTCGAACGTCTTTTCAGTGTGCCAATGATGATCGTGGCTTTGATGATCATGCCCTTGCTGATCACGGAGTTCTTTCTGAAAGATCAAGTTGCCGCGTACGACTGGCTCAGGTTCCTTCTGCACATCGGAACGGGCGTCATCTGGTTCGCTTTCGCCGCCGAGTTCATCTTGATGGTTTCGATTGCTGAAAAGAAGATCGAATACTGCAAGCAACACTGGATTGATTTGGCGATCATCCTTTTGCCGCTCGTTTCCTTTCTACGAACGCTGAGCCTGGCGAAGGCTACTCGGTTGGCGGATCTGATGAGGATCCAACAGCTTACAAAGATCGCTAGGGCATATAGGCTTCGCGGAACCGCGATCAAGGCCTTCCGCGTCTTGGTGTTGTTCGAACTCACCGAGCGACTTCTCCGGGTCAGCGATGACCGCAAGATCGCCAAACTTGAGAAGGAGCTCGGCGAGCTGAAGAAGCAAGCTCGCGTCCTGCGTCATAAGCTTGCGAAGCTGAAAGCCAAGAAACAAAGCGATTCGTCCGCTGAGTCTCCCGTTCTTGATGCACCCTCCGTAGGAGAACCTTCTTCCTTTCCCCCCGAAGAGGCGGGTGATACGAAAGTGACTGATTCCCTCGAAACCCCCATCGAGTCGCACCACCGGACTTAGGAAAAACCGGTGAGGCGGTTTGGTCACACGGGGTCAACTTGCTGGCAGATTCTGTTTATCCTACGTTGCCTGTTTTGACGGGGCCGCGAAGATTGGATCAACCGTCAATTTGCGAACCGTTGTTTTCGCACTTTGATCCTCGCGGTCCCATGGGATAGCCCGACGACGTCGCGGCCTCCGATACGGGACGAGGTTAAATTTGCGTCTGGGGCGTTCCCATCGCGCTGACCGCCGAACGATCTCCGGTGCGATCGACTCTGGCAGCAGGAAGCGTCCG
>JBCCOI010000089.1:0-16612 GCA_039025515.1 Planctomycetota bacterium | reverse complement strand
TGGTGTCATATAATCGTTCGACATTTTGTTTGTTTGTGGTTAACTCACCAAACTTTCGACCCTCCAAAATTCCCAACAAACGACCGGTCCGGAATTCAGTCCAGAAAATTTGAGATTTCCCACCGAACCCTCCGCAAACACACACAATGAATTATAACGCCCCACTGAAGCCAATACCCGCCGACTCTATTTGCTCTCTAGACGAATCCGGATGCGGAGCTCTGAAAAGACGAATGGTCGCATCGCGCGATATCGAACCCGGCGAGAGAATCCTGTGCGAAACGGCTCTGTTTTCCGTGAGTAACGTCACCGTGACCGACACTTCGGGCCAAGATCCGTCCGGGAACATGTCGCACCACGAAGTTTGGTCTTGTCCGATTTCGATCCAGGACCAAAAGCATAGATTCGGAAACGAAATGTCCCCTTCGCTGTTTCTCAAGATGCACGAACACATTATCAAGACCTCGCCCGAACTCCTCACGACGAAGGCTGGGTGGTTAACCCACTTTTGTATCAACCCGGTGAAAACCAACCCGGAGGTTTCCAAGGCCTGCATCCAAGTCATGCGAAAATGCCTGGCCGCGAACATGTCCGAATTCGACGCGAAAACCTACCTTGCGCACAGCATTCGATTCTGGATGGTCTACCAAGCCAACCACTTTCGCGTGCTCCTAGGACCCGCGGACATCGCCACCGGAGTAGCCTTGTACCAGTGGGCGTCGTACTTCAATCATTGTTGCGATCCGAACGCGTCGTTTTATTTCGGCAAGCAATCCAAGATCGAAATCTTCGCGCGAAGACGCATTCCGCGTGGACACGAAATCAGTATCTCGTACATCACGCGAACGCCCAATCTCATAGCCAATCTGCCCGAGAATCCCGAGGTCATGGGTTTCAAGTGCATGTGTGGAAAGTGTCCAACCGACGGGTTTGTTCACAAAGGAGAAATCCAGGGAGATAACGTCGACGACTTTATCTACACCTACAAACACCTCGTCAAGATCATCGGAGACCACGCAAAGGCAGCTGCGTCCGGGTTCTTTTTTAAGCGAATGCTCGAGATGAAGAAAGAGTTCGACAGCTGTATATGCTTGCACGACAGGCAGGCTCTTCCGCTGTCCGAAATGGGCATGCTCGTTCTTAGTCGCGAATGCGTGTTGGTTGCTGATCGAACCGCGAGTCTCTTGACTGGCCAGGAGCTGTTCGAGCGATTCCAACATGCCGCGAAGGTGGGTCTGGAATCGGGCTCGCTGTCCGAAAAGGTCGCTCGCGTTTTGTTTATGCGGGCTCAGATGTGCATGGCCATTTCGAGTGGGTTGATGTGGTCGATCATGAACAAAATGCAGAAAGAAGAAGAGATGGACAACGAAGATCTAGCTTGCAAGATTTCCTCGATGAACAACTTTCGCGAATCCAGCAGGGAAGCGGTTAGATTGCTCAACGAGGTTCATTTCTCGGGCAAACAACGCGAAAAGGCCAAGGAAATGCTCGAATACGCTTTATTGATGGCGGACGTCCAGGCGGAGCTGTGGGTTCCGATTGTGCAGGAGGACAAGGAAGAAGTTTCCGTAGCTAGTTGGGTTTGAGGAACGGCTTTTCGTGTCTAAGGTCGAACGAACGAACTACTTGCTCCAGCTCGACTGTTTGGGAACTCGTGACGAAGATTTTGTGTAATAAATGGCGCATGAATTCCTCGCATCTTTCGGCTGATTTGCACGTGTACAGGGTCCAGTATTCGGGATTTGGGCCGCGGAGTCTCATTTCAAGGCTCTGCGACCCGTCTTCCAGTTCGTCGATTACGAATTGGGTCATGTTGTCGACAATGATGGCGCACCGGGGGTTTAGTTGGAGGATTCTCATTGTCTAGTTTTTTGTTCAAATAAAACGAAATGCGCCCTTAATCTAAGTTAACTATTTATTCAATTCCTCGCTCTCTTCCGACGAGCGGGTCTTCTCCCGGCCGTGCACGCAAACGCGATACAGCATCCAATTGCACACAGTGCGAGCAGTCCGGCGAGAACAATCAGCACAATCGGCAGCACTGCTGTGCGGAACACGCATTCGTCCGTGCAGCGCGAGAAGAGCGTGTCCGCGCCCGAACCGTCGCACTCCTCTTCGTCCTCAACCAGATCGTTTCCGCACACCGAGGCGATCTGGCGACGAGCCTCCGCTTTTACGAAAGCGTGGTGGGGCGGAGCGTGCTTTTTCGGGCAACCGGGGTGGTGGTCGCCGCAGCACTCGGGCGTGTGCAATTTCGCGAAGTGGCACATGCCCGAAACACACGTATCCTCCGTGCAGTCGTTTCCGTCGTCGCACGGGTCGTCCAGCTGACAGCAGTGCTTGACTTGGTCGTGGCGGCACCCGCCGAACTTGCCGGGCTCGCAGTAGTCGTACGTGCACGGGTTCTTGTCGTCGCACGAGATTTCCTCGTACACGCATCCCATGCCCTCGACGCACTTGCCGTGCGTGCAGGCGTTTCCGTCGTGGCAGATCTTGGGCGAAGCCACGCATCCGCGAACGGCATCGCACGTCCACGTGTTGCAGTCGTCGTGTTCGGGACCGCACTGTTTCGGGGTGTGCAAGCAGCGCTTGTTGACGGGATCGCACGTGTCATCCGTGCACGGGTTGCCGTCGTCGCAGTCGAGCGGTTCGTGAAGACATCCTTCTTCGCCGCACGAATCCACGGTGCAGTAGTTGTCGTCGTCGCAGTCGATCTTCGTGATTACGCAGCCTTGTACAGTAGAACAGGTTGCGGTTTCGCACGGACCGGCTTGCAAGTGACACTGCACGTCTTCGTAGTAGCAACCGTTGAAGCGATCACAGAAGTCGTTCGTGCACGGATTGCCGTCGTCGCACGCGGTGGCGTTCGAGCGGTGCAAGCACTGTCCAGTTGCTGGCTCGCAGCGGTCCTCGGTGCATGCATTGTGGTCGCAACAGGTCTTCTGTTCGATCACGCACGTGTTAGTGTCGAGGTCGCAGCGCTCGTTGAGCGTGCACTTGTTGTCGTCGCGACAGTCTCTGTCCGAGAAGCAGCAGTTCTCCACTGGCTCGGTTACGCACGTGTTAGTGTGCAAGTCGCAGTGGTTGTGCGTGCAGCGGTTGAAGTCATCACAGTCCGAGTCAGCGGTGCAGCAGTCCGCGAACGGATTGCGCACGTGGATGCACTGGCCAGTTTCCTTGTCGCACGTGTCAACGGTGCACGGATCCGTATCGCGGCAATCGCACGGTTTGTGCGTGCACTGGACCTTGTCCGCCTGGAACTTGAAGACCTTGGACGGAGTGCATTCGTCCTCCGTGCACGGATCGTTGTCGTCGCACGGGAAGATTTCGGACGAAACGCACTCGCCTTTGAAGCACACGTTCGCAGGGGCGCACGCGTCCTCGGGCTGTTCGCACTCGAGCGGTTCGTTGAGGCACATGAATTCCGTTCCGTTGTTGAGCAACATCACGCTGTCAACGGTGCACGGATCGTCGTCCATGCAATCGACCGGCTCGATCACGCATCCGCGGTCGGGATAACACACGGCCGTGCTTCCGGCGTCCGGAGCGACGCACTCGATTGGTTCGTGGCAACATTCGCCCGTTTCGACCTTGCACGTGTCCGTGGTGCACTTGTTGTTGTCGTTGCAGTCGCGGTCCACTCCGCAGCAGTTTTGCTTGGGGCGGAACACGCAGCGGTTGGTGTTGTAGTCGCAGTATTCCTCTGTACACGTAGCTCCGCGCGAGTGGCACTCGTCGTTGGCGCGGCAGCAGTTTGGAATGGGTTTGACCACCGGAGCTCCTGTTAGCGGATCGCATGTGGCCTCGAGGCAGATGTTACCCGCGGTCATGTTCGAGTAATCAACGGGTGTGTGGATGCAGCCCTTGACCTTGTTACAAGTGTCAATCGTGCAAGGACATCCGTCGTCACAATCAACTGGTTCGTGCACAATCTGGCCCGTTCCGCGGTCGCAGGAGTCCACGGTGCACGCGTCTTCGTCGTCGACGTCAACGGGGTCGTAGAAGCACTCTCCGGTCACCGGATTGCAATCGTTGACCGTGCAGAGGTTTCCGTCGTCGCACTGGCACGGAGTGAACACACATTCGCCCGTTACGTGGTCGCAGGTGTCCGTTGTGCACTTGTTGCCGTCCGAGCACTTGGCCGAAGCCAGCAGCTCGTTCACACACTTTCCGGTCGAAGGCTCGCAGTAGTCGTTCGTGCAAGCATCTCGGTCGTTGCAGGTCTTCGAGCGAATCACGCAGGTTCCGTTGTTGGCTTCGAGACACACGTTCTCCAAGCACAAGTCGATGGGCGTTTCGCACTCAACTGGATTGTTGAAGCACGTGCCCGTTTCGGTCTGGCAGAAGTCGTTCGTGCACGCGAGGCCGTCGTCGCAGTCCGAATCGGCGGCGCAGCAGTTGAGCGAAGAGGCCTCCTCGCACGTGTTGGTGTCGAGGTTGCACGACCAGTTGATGCACTTGTTCGAGAGCGGACAGTCGTCGTTCTCGTTGCAGCATCCGGGAATCAGGTCGTGGGTGCAGTCTCCGTTGGGGCGAACGCGGTCTTCCGTGCACGGATTGAGGTCGTCGCAGTCCTTGAAGACGTTGACGCACTCGCCGTTGAGCGGATCGCATTTCGCCTCGTATTGGAGCGAGGGCGACGGCGGACAGAACTTCTCGCGAACACCGCAGCCGTCTTGTGGATGGCAAACGGGCTCTTCGCACAGATTGTTCGGGTCGGATTCGCACACTAACTGGTCGGAAACACACACGCCCGCCTCGCAGCGTTCGTTGGTGGTACACGCATCTTCGTCCTTGCAGTTCATCAGCACGTGTTGGCATCCGGTGTGCGGGCTGCAAGTGTCGACTGTGCACGGATCTCCGTCATCGCATACTCGGTCTGTGTATACAATTCCTGTGCCCGGAACGCATTGCGCCAGTTGGCACGCGTTCGGAGGAGTGACGAGCAAGGGAGTCTCAACGCATCCGAGAACGGAATCGCACTTCGCCTCCATGCACTCGTTGGACGGAACGCATTGTCTTTCGTGGTGCATGCACTTGTTCATCGACTGGTCGCAGTACGAAATCTTGCACGCGTCGGTGGTCGTACAGTTGAGCGGCATGATTTGGCACTCGCCCGTTTCGGGCATGCACATTCCGACCTCGCAAGCAGGAGCGCGGATGGCGTCCACTCCGGCCTTGTCGCCCGGAAGAGCGGTGTAGGTCACTCCGCCGTAGACGTTGACCTTTTGGTCATTCGCGCAGTCTTTGACTTGGTCGATGCAGCCGTGCGTTGGGTGGCAGACCTTGTTGATGCACAGGTTTTCGTCCTCCGAAGCGTCTTCGCACGTTGTTCCCGGTCCGTAGAAACAGAAACCGTCCGTGCACGTTTCCGAAGTGCAAACGTCGTTGTCGTCACAATCCGAAGCAGATTCGCACTCGCGGCATCCGTCGATGGAAGTCGAGCGGCAACCGAGTGATCCGTCGCACGTGTCGAGTGTGCAGCGATCTCCGTCGTCGCAATCGATTGGTTGCTGTTCGCACGCTCCGACGAGAGGCGGTTCGCCCATCACTCCGGGGCGTTCGACGCACGAGGCAACGTGGCAGCGGTCGAGCGGTTCGCAAACAAGCGGATGGTTCAGGCAGCCTTGGTTCACGTCGCAGTAGTCCACCGTGCAGGCGTTTTGGTCGTCGCACGAAACAGGTTGGTGGTCGCATCCGGTGGGCGAAATGCAAGTATCCACCGTGCAGGCGTTCTGGTCGTCGCACACAACTGGTACGTTCACGCACACGTGTTGATCGGGATCCCACGCGTCGGCGGTGCACTCGTCGTTGTCGTTGCAATCGGGCGGAACACAAACGCACTCTGCATCCGCGAAGCATTCTCCGCGGCAGTGGTCTTTGCCCACACAAGGAGTGAAGAGCTCTTCGTCCGTGTAGGTGCAAATTCCAGCGAGACACTGATCTTGCGTGCAAGGGTTGCTATCATCGCAGTTTTTGTCGTTGTCTTGGTTGACGCACTCGAACGCAATGCATTCGAATGCGCATCCTGGCTCGGGGAAGGCGTTCAAGCAATCCGCGGTTTCCAAACAACGAACTGGTTCGACCTCTGGTGGTTCGTCACAGCAAATGGTGAGTTCGAGCTTCGATCGCTCGTCTCCCGAGGTCGAAGGGAACGGTCCGTCGATGAACAACTGGCCGGTGATTGTGAATCCCGAAGCAAAGTCGCCGGGGAACGGTCCGAACGGAATGAAGTTGTTGCCAACCACATTCGCGTAATTCACGGGCCCGTACACTGTTCCGTCCACAGTCACGGTCAATCCGAACACAGAAACCGTGGTTCCAGTGTCGCGGTTCGCGATGTTGAGTTGCAAGCGAGAAAGAGTGTTGTTGCCGCAAACCCCGCTTGCGTCGAGGTTTGCCAGTGCGTTGGTGTATTGGAAGGCGCTGGGACCACCGTCGACGTTGATTGATTGGACGTCCGCGAGGTTGTCGTAAGTGTACGTGAATGTGTAGTTTTGGCCAACAGTCCACGTTTTCGCGGCTTCGTTTCTGTTGCCGGACGTTCCGATGTCCGAAATACCGATATATACTTCGTTCGAACCAGTGTTTCCAAAGGACTTGAGGCGAGTGGCGAAGCCAGCTGTGCAAACTGGAAGAGCTGGTCCAGGTTCGGGCACAGGGGAAAGTGGACATCCGGGTGCAATAATGGGCGAAGATCGGCAACCAATGGAAGGATCGCAGATATCGCTTGTGCACGGATCTCCGTCGTCACAGTCTGCTTGCATGAGCGTGCACTCGTACGTTACTGGGTCGAGGACCCCCATGAGACACTTGTTTTCCGCGTCTCCGCAGTTGCAAGGGCTGAAACCAAAGTCGTACGTCAAATCAGCGGTATTCACTCCGCCCACGGTGAAGGTGGTTTCGAATGCTTGGCGATCGGGGTTGTAGATTCCGTTGGAGTCCAACGCAGAATCGCCTCCGGCTCCCACAGGAGACACAAGAAGATTCGAAATGGGCAAGCCAGTTGCGTCGACCGAAATCACGTAATCGCCCGAGTTAGGGTCGAAACCCGTGATGTCGTCCGTGGAGAACTGATACAACCCGCTTGCGTCCGTTGTGGTGGTGGCAAGGAGAGTTCCAGTTTCGGTGTACAGGCTGACCAACACCCCAGGAATACCAGGTTCGGAAGGATCTTGGATGCCATCCGCATTCTCGTCAACCCACACGAAATTGCCGACGACTGCTTCGCCCTCGTTCGTGTTTCGGATTCCAATGTCATAGGTGAGGTTCTCTTCGCCTGCGGGAGGTCCGACGACGTCGAGAATGGCGAAGGCCGTTCCGTTGAAGTTAGTCGCGTCCGAATCAATTCCGTCCGTCAAATCAGTGGGGTTGTTGGGTGTGGTGAAGCTCGTTCCTGCTGGAAGATCTGAAACAAGCACAACGATGCTGTAGTTCTGTTGGAGCGGATTGAATCCGTCGATTGTTGCGGTCTCGAAGAAGTAGAGACCATCGTCGTCCGTCGTTGTGCTGGCGAGGATGTTTCCGTCCGCGTCCACAAGGTACAGAGGAAAGTCGCTCACGCCAATTTCTCCGTTGTCTTGTAGTCCATCGTCGTTGTCGTCAAACCACACACGATCGCCAATGCGCGAATCTCCGTCCGCGACGAAACCAAAGTCTAACGTCAAGTCGTCTTCGGCCAACGCGGGCGAAGTGTAGGTCAATTGCGAGACACCGGCAGTTCCGCTTGGCACTGCATTGGAGTCCACGGTTGTGTCCAGGTCTTCGAATGGATCTGTTTCCGTTGTTCCGGCTGGAGTAGGAACGGTGATTACGTAGTCAACTCCACCCGGAACGAGTTCGTCGATAAATCGAGCGTTGAATTCGTACAACCCGTTCGCGTCTGTTGCTGTTGTGGCGATCGCAGTTCCGTTCGCGAATGAAAGAGTCACGACAGTTCCGGTCACAGGAATATCTGTGGCGTCTTGGATTCCGTCTCCGTTTGTGTCGAGCCAAACGTAGTCTCCAATCAAGAACTCTGCGTTGCGGAAGCCGAAGTCCAATGTCAAATCTTCTCCGCCCGGAGCTGGAGCGGTGAATGCAATCACGTTGTCGCGAGAAGAACCGTTGATTTCTTCGACAGCGTCCGAGTCCACGGTGTCGTCCATTCCTTCGTTGTCGTCAACCAAATCAAGCACATTGATGCCGAGTTGATTGTCCGAATCCCGAATTGCCACAACGAAGTCTTGGTTGGCGCGAAGCAGCGGAATGTCTTCCGAGTCAAAGAAGTAGAATCCCGTCGGGTCAGTTGCGGTGGTTGCAATCACTGTTCCGTTGGGGTACTCCAAGTTCACCACAACTCCAGCGAGAGGTTCGTCCGTTGCTCCCGCTTGCGTGTTATCCTGGTCACGATCGTACCAAACGTAGTCGCCCACGCGAATGGGGATCTCTTGGTAACCGAAGTCGAATGTGAGATCCTCTCCGGTAATTGGCGTCAACCCAACCAAAATCTCATCGCGCATGTCCGCGGGAACGTTGGTTGCGTCGGAGTCGAGCGAATCGTCGGTGCCGATGTTTCCGTCCGTTAGTTGGTAGTCATCGAGCTGGCCGAATGGAATTGTAACGAGGTACGCGTCCGTGGCGTTGGGCAAGAAGCCCGGAATCTCGGACGAGTTGAAGAAGTACAAACCATCCATGTTGGTGGTGGTCGTGGCCAGAACATCCTGGGTGTTCGCGTCAATCAACTGCACCTCGATTCCATCGAAGTTGGCCTCTCCGTCGGTTTGCAAACCATCGCGGTTCTCGTCGAACCACACGCGGTCGCCAATCAAGAACTCGGACTGAACCAAGCCAAAGTCAAGAGTCTGGTCCTCTCCTCCGGGCGAAGGCGTGGTGAAGGTAATCACCAGTTCTCCCGCTGTTGGAACAGCGTCGGAGTCAAGGGCGTCGTCCGTGCCTTGGTTGTTGGCCACTCCGACCAGAGTGGGCGGAGGCGTGATGGATACAGTGTATCCGGGCGTGTCGGCTTGCATGGCCGGGTATTCGTCCGAGGAGAATTGGTACAGGCCCGAAGCGTCGGTGAGTGTTGTTGCAATCACAGTTCCGTTTTCGTCGCGAAGAGTCACTTCGATTCCTTCGAGCGCTTGTTCGTTGGCGCTTGTGCCTTGCACTCCGTCGAGGTCGTAGTCGAACCAAACGTAGTCGCCGATGGTGAATGGGATAACTTGGAATCCTCCGTCGTACGTTGGGTCGACTCCCGTGCTCGGTGTTAGCGTGACGGGAATCACAGCGTACGGCGGAGCGGTTGTGGTCAAGCCAGAGTCGATTGTTTCGTCCATTCCAACGAAGCTGTCAGTTACTTCGAGTCCGTCGAGAACTGGTTGCGTTAAATCAACGCGAACTTCGTAGCGGTTAGTTTGGTTGGCCAACATGCCGGGAGACAAAGTGGAGTTGAACAAGTAGAACCCATCCGCGCCCGTGACTGTGGTGTCGAGGACTTGCATGAGAACAGTGTCGAAGAGTTCGAGCGTGACTCCGACGATTCCTTCGTCTCCGGCATCTTGCAAACCGTCTCGGTTTGTGTCCAAGAAGATTGTATCGCCAATCGCGAATTCAACCGGAACAAGACCGAAGTCAAAGGTCAAGTCTTCGCTGTTTCCTTGTGGCGTCAAGGGAACCTCGATCACCATCTCGCCGCTTGTCGCGTTGAAGATTCCGTCGGAATCCAGAGCATCACTTCCGACCACGTTTGGCGAAGTGGGCTGGAATCCCTCGGGCGGAACGATCGAGACCGTGTAACCCGAAGTCTCGGGCAAGAGTGCGGGAAAGTCATCCGAAGAAAAGATGTACTGGCCCATGGCGTCCGTCAAGGTAGTGCCAATCACCGAACCGTCTGGCCCGCGAAGAGTGACTTCGATGTTTTCAAACGGAGTCTCGATCGACATCATTCCTTGCATTCCGTCGAGGTCGAAGTCGTACCAGACATAGTTGCCGATTCGCAGCTGTTGCACCGAATAGCCAAAGTCCAAAGTCAAGTCGTCTCCGGTAGAAGGAGCGTCGAACATAATCACCGAGTGCGAAGTTCCGTTCGTCATGGCGTCGCTGTCGATGGTGTCGTCCATTCCCGCGTTGCCTTGGGTTAGTTCGTACTGGGCGAGTGTTGGTTCGTTGATATAGTCAATCGAGACGATGTAGTTTTCCACTCCGGCAATCAATCCGTCGACCGCATACGAATCGAAGAAGTAGAATCCGTCCATATTCGTCGTGGTCGTTGCGAGAACGGTTCCGTTCGGATGAGTGAGCGAAACGGTAACGCCCGGGAATGGCGTTTCGGTGGCGGGATCTCCCTGCAATCCGTCTTGATTGAGGTCGAACCACACGTAATCGCCGATCATGAACTGCTCCGCGACAAATCCAAAGTCGTTGTCGATGTTGAATCCGTCCGAATCCAGCGGAGGAATCGAAATGACGAACTCCTCGTCTCCCAGATTGTGCGTGGCGTCGTTGTCCGTTCCGACTTCGCCCGGATTCGTGATCGTCAGGTTGGCGAGAGTATCGCCAGTAATTGCGTGCTCGGGCGCGTCCATTTCCATGATAACGAGCTCGTAGGGCAAGTCGGGAAGGACGTAGAAGAAGTAATCGCCGGTGGAGTTCGTTGTCGTGGTTTGGTAGACATCTCCGGTGGCGGGGTCGACGAGTTTCACAACCACACCCTCGTGCACTTGTTCGTAGTCGTCGTCTTCTTGCAGCTCGCCGTCGGGCGTTCCGAGTTCGGACCATACTGTTCCGGCCACGTAAGGTACTTCCAAGCGCAAGTTGCACGGAGAAGCCGATACCGAAATTGGGGTCGAATAGCAGTTCGACGCAAATGTAATTTGGGCCGAAAAGCTCGTCAAGAGGTCGAAGTCGTCCCCGTTCAAGCCCAGTGATCCGTCCAAAATTGCCGCTTGCAAGCGAGCTTCGTCTTGGAACGAAAAGGTGAGCGAGATCTCGTTGGTCGCAACGTCGACCGTCATCGCGTATTCGATGACTTCCTGGCCGGTTGGTGGAGTGACCGGAGAACCCAGGGGCACGAAGATGAAGTCGTCGCTTTCTTGAACAGTTGGAAACACAGAGATTGTGGGCGTAACGTCCAAGAGGTCATCGCACAGAGTGTCAGGTTCTTCGAACTGCAGAATGCACTCTCCGGGCTGAGCTCCGCCAGACATTTCAACGGCATTGAGTTCGAGCACGTTTTCGGTTCCGGAAGCGTCCACGATCGCAAAGTTGCGACTGTCAAAGCCTTGCGCTTGATCCGCGCGAGTTTGCGAGTTGGAAGCCACAGTCGCTGCGTTCGCAGCCGTTGCTCCGTCTACAATATCCACGCGGAATGTGTGTGTCACGTCGCTGGTTGGGTTGGAATCCACTCGCGCAATCACGCCGAATTCGATGAGAGCAGTGTCGTTGGTGTTAACGATCACGTTGCCCAGAGGAAACAAAATGGTGCGGAACGCTGCTCCCGAGGAAGTGGAGATAATCGAGCCGAACGAAGGGGTGATTGGGTCGTTGATTTGCGAGAACCCAGTTGCGTTCACTTCGACCGCTTGGATGTCGAAGTTGACGTTCGCCAAGCCGGTGTTGAGTCCGAAGAACAAGCGAGCGTATGCTCCCGGATACGAATTGGCCGGAAAGGCAATCGTCGAGTTGATTGTGATCAAGTCTCCGATCTCTGCGTCGGTGGACGATGCGAGAGAGGGGCATTTCTTTTCGACTTCGATATCTAGTTCGCAGGTGACTGCCTCTTCTCCGTTGATGGAGATTGTTCGAGCAGCCAAACAGGTGTTGTCAAACACTGCTTCGTCGCTCAAAAGAGGAACGAAGTTATTGTCTTCCTCCGAGGTGACGCTTGGGTCTGCGGACGAGTAGAACTCGAGCAGACGAGCTTGCAGGTTGGAAACAACCTCTCCTCGGGTAGCGTTGCTGGCACAAAAGGTTGCGCGGTAAACGAGAACCTCCTCTTGTTCGATCGAGGTCACGTTCGCGTTACCCGTTTCGTCGACAGACAACAGTCCTGTTCCGGCCAGATTTGTGGTCGGGTCGCTTCCCAAATACACATTCTCGTCGAAAGGACCCAAGAGTCCAGCGGGAACGTTGAAGAGGTTCGCGTTGATCGCGAAGGCAATGTCCGAACCAACATTGGTGATGGTCACGACGTAATCGAAGCAATCGTCTGCTTGTAAGTCGTTGACATCACAAGCCACGCTGTTTTCGGTTACGTTGAGGTAATTGAACGCGTCCGGGCCTTCGATGGCCGGGTTGATCGGAGTCGCCGTAGTTCGCGGAGCGTCGCACCCGGATAAGCCAGCATTCACAGTCTTTTGGGTTCGTGGGGCCCGTTCGACCGCCACAGCTCCGGATTGGATGCAAAGCAAAGGAGTTCCCGCCGGGAATCCAGAGAACGAAACAGGCGGCCTTTCGCAGGCGTATTGGTTGTTGTACTCAACCGTTCCCAAGACAACCACGGGGGATTGATCAAGAGCCGGAGCGAAAGTCTGCGTGGTCGTGAAGAAGAGCTCCACGGATCTGGCAGTGATAACGGTGTTGGAGTCACTTCCCGCGTTTACCGAGACTGTGTTCGCGCTCAATTCTGTGTCCACGGTCCACGTGTTAAAGGGCACGGGCCAGTTTGTGATGACTCCGGGCTGCACTTGATTGTCAACAAACACACCCGGGGCCGATCCAAGCGAGAACGGGGCCGAAAGAGCGAATTGCGGAGCGGGGAAGGCAACTTGGAACTTCGCATCCTGGAACGTGGTCGAATTGACTTCGTAGAGGTAGCGATAAGTAACCAAAGTGCCCTCGGGGATCGAATCCTCCGCCGAACACGGATAGGGCGAGCACACAACATTGTCGAGTGCATGGATGTTCATCTCGAGTGTGCCCGAAGGGCGGCGGAGCGAAGAGTCGTCGGGGATGATGATTTCCGTTGTCTCGCCGTTCGTTTCGACTTGCATGTCGAGTGCGGCTTGGTTGATCAAGCAATCCTGGGGCGCAAAGATCAAGCCTGCGTCGTCTCCCGAATAAGCCGGATCGACTTGCGCGAAATACGAAAACTGGCCCATCACGGGGCCGGTGAGGTTGGCCACGCCTGGTTGCGAAATCACTGCGTTGTAGATGTCAAACTGGACGTCCGTTCGCCCTGTGTTTGCGTCCTTGGGCTGCGCAGTGGCAAACGCGGACATGTCCAAATTGGCGAATGTCACCGGAGGTGTGCTATTGTCCGTAATGCTGAGCGTGACGGGAGTTGGTTGGAACGTCACACCGTTCGGAAGAGTATCGTCGGCCACCATACTCAAAAGAGGAATGGCCAGTCCGAGGTCGAATGCGATTGTGTATCCAACCACGTCTCCGGGACCGAAGAATCCGTCCCCGTTGGTGTCGGTGGAGAGCTCCCCGTTCTTTCGAAAGGAGTACGGTAAAAAGGCATTTCCGATTGCGCGGTTGTCGTCTACTACAATAATGTTTCCATCGGGATCCTCTAACTGTCCGTCGAACGTGACGCTGAAGTCGAAATTGCTCGGGATAATAGGAGGTGAAGGAGGATCTCCTGGTCCTGGGGGAGGAGGGACATTTCCGCTTCCGAATACTGTTTCGGGGTCGTCCAATTCGTACTCGAAATCAACACAGAATGGTTCCATCAAGTTAAAAACAGATGCCGTGAAACAGTTATTCATATCGAGTCCAGTTGCTGGAGATTTTGTGAATGGAAGAGGGTTTCCAGTTTCTCTGCTGACGGCATTTAGGTTCTCTGGAGCGGACAAACTCGTTCCGTCTGGCAAACACACAATGATGTCGCCGGTGTAGCTGAATCCGTCCGGAAAATTGCCGCAGGCAATACCAGTTGTACTAACGGTACCCTCCTCGAAGAACTCGTCCGCGGAGAAGTCGCCACTTTCGAATTCGATCGCGATGTTACCAGTGGTTACCTCTTGGACCGAATTCCAGTTTTGCGGATTGTCAATCGAACCGTCTTGCACAATGGGCGGGTCATTCGTGAAGTCGCGGTTCGGCATTGTTCCGAACAAAAAGATGCCGCGACTAGCAAGAGTAAAGTCGTCCGGAGTAAACCCCGGCTCGGCGGTGATCGGCACGTCGAGGCACACCTCTGTTTGTGCCGGGCCGAAGGAAGAAAGCGGAAGGCGAAAATGATAGAACGACCCTGCTTCTCCCGGAGGAGCACAGATCTCGCTGTCATCGTCGTCGTCGAACTTGCCCGTCAGCAGTCTGTGCTGGGCGCAACCTCCGGGCGTGTTGATGTTGGTTTGGCTGGTCGTCACCGGGAGCCCTGGAGAGCCCACGGCTTCGACCGGCCCGGCAACGGTGATCGCGTCCGGAATCCAGAGGTCGATCACGGGAACGTACCCGACGGCGTCGCCGATGTTTTCGAAGCAAACCTCGAGCGAACCGACCAAGTCCTGGACGAAGGTCGAACTGGGCGGCGTCAAAGTGGTGCCGGGGTCCGGTAAGTCCATTGAAGTCAACGGCGCTGGCTGGGCCGTTATGTGCGCTGTGAGCGCGAGTATAAACACGAGTGCGAGCATCTTGGTGAGAGGTTCGATCGTGTTAAGACGGAGGGTGTGCGAAGCACGCGGGTTGGTGTGAGTGTTAAATTTTCATTTAGACAGCAGGAACTGCGAGGTCTCTTTCGCCCAAAGCATCATCGAATTGGCCTCTTCCGTGGCCTGGGAGTGGAAGGGCCTTTCGCGGTCGTGCTCGCCAACAGCGAAACACCCGTCTATTCTGGTCGAGAGGAGCAGTCCTCTTTCCGCCGACATTCCTCGCTCGATCAGGTCCACGACGATTTCGTGCTGCTCGTCGGGGCGAAGGGAGAAGATCAACAGGCCGCGCATCAGGCGTTTCCAGTGGCCAATGAGATTCGTGCAGATCTCGCAACTTCCGTCGAAAGCAACGGTCCATGCGAGGAAGCTGCTCGCTGCTCGTTGGCGGTAAAGAGAGCGGTTGACGGAGAGGAACAGCGCGCGGTCTTCGGAAATTCGAGCATTTGGTAAGTCTTTTTGTTTTGGTGGGGCTGGGGCGGGAGGAGGTTCTTGCGCCGGGGGCGAGCTCTCTGCATTACCCATCTTTTATTTCGTCATTTCCGCGAATCTGGCAGCCAATCTGTCGTAACACTTATTGATGTTCGCGGGGGTCAGGCGCCCGTCGTTTTCCGGCCTGTAGTCGGGATTGCTCACGATCGCGTGCAGGTCGTCTATGGTGAGTGTGTTCAGGCGGTTCAAGTGCGCCTCGGGCACGTCCAGAAACTCGAGCAACGTTGCGCAAAGGTAAGAGCAGTACCACTTTTCGCGTAGGTCGGGCCCTGGGGTGGACATGCACTTCGCCATCGCTCCGTCGGAGAATCTCTGGCCTTGAAGCTCGTGGCAGTGTGCGACGATGGCGATGAGCTGGTCGGAATCGGCTGCGATGTTGATCCAGTCGTAGTTGGTGTAGGAGGACGAGAACTTTCGTCCGACTAAGTGCACTGGCGCTTTCTTTTGCACCACGAGACAGACCATGGAGTCTTTGCCGAACGCTGCCTTGCCCTTTTCGGACGGATAAAAGGCCGCTTCGCAGTGAACGTACCGAAAGCGCGAGGAGATCTCCTGAATCGCCGAAAGAAGCAGGTTGCTCGGAAGTAAGTTTCCCAGCACAGAAGAGAGGGTCGAAGTGTCGTGCGACACCAAGTCGCCGCGGAGCTCTTCGCCCAAATGCCTGAAGCGCGAACTGCCGCTTCGGGCCTTCTTCCGATCGGCCTCGGACTGCGCGTAGAAGCACATGGTGAACATTCCGGCCTTCGTGTCGATGAGGTCGAGCAGTTCCAGTAAGTCGAAGGTTTGCATTCTTCGGGGCATTGGTGGTGCTCGAAGGAGCTGGAGCGGCGCGGGAGCGCGGAGGAGTTAAATTTGTCTATTGCATACACATCGGAAAGCGCGGGCATAGGGTTGTTTTCGCCGGGAGGGTTTGTTATGAATTTCTGATTTTCACGAAATAGTGAATTTAAGAAAAAATATTTTCAAACATATTAGCAAAATTCGAATTTTCAAAGGTCGATTTCATTGATGTTAATCGACTTAATCTGAATGAGATGACCGCGAAACTCTTAGTTGGTCCTAAACCAGTTTTGTGACAAAGTTTGAAGTCAATCCGAGCATTCTTTAGGGGTGTCAAAATTATGCACATATGATGAGAGAGTTGCGAAAAATTTTTTTCGGAAAAAAAATTTTTTGAAAAAAAACTGGACGAAAAAACTGGCTTAGTGAAATTCAGGTACCTCGAAGAGACCTTCGTTGGAATTGAAATTTGGAGAGAAACTGGCTTAGTCAGAGAAAATAAGGTAGACGAAGTTTCAAGAAATTCGAGTGATTCTTTAAGGTACCTAATTTTTCTAAAGCCAGTTTTTATTCGTCGGGTTTTCTCTATTAAATATACCCTCTATCGAACTGAAACTTGTCAAGAAACTGGATTACTTCACAATCTAATCATATACGAGATCTGAGTTCGATCGAAGGTATATTTAGTAAAGAAAACTCGAAGAATAAAAACTGGCTTTAGAAAAATTAGGTACCTTAAAGAATCACTCGAATTTCTTGAAACTTCG